>CBDAFK010000058.1:0-21916 GCA_965195235.1 uncultured Desulfobacterales bacterium
ATACAGACCGCAGTTTTATTTCAGGACGACCGATGTTACAGGGGTATTAACTTTGCCGGAAGGGGTAGAGATGGTTATGCCTGGAGACAATGTAACCATTACGGCTGAGTTAATAACACCTATAGCGATGGAGAAGGAGCTTAGGTTTGCGATAAGAGAAGGCGGTCGGACTGTCGGCGCCGGAGTGGTAAGTGAAATAACTGGATAAAGAGAAATGGATGATGATGAACGACAAAATAAGGATTAGACTCAAGGCATATGATCATAAACTTCTGGATCAGTCCACATTAGATATTGTCGATACTGCAAATAAAACAGGAGCAAAGGTAGTTGGACCTATTCCGCTACCGACAAGTATCAATAAATATTGTGTGTTGCGTTCTCCCCATATAGACAAGAAATCTCGAGAACAGTTTGAAATTAGAACACATAAACGGCTTTTAGATATTCTTGAGCCAACCCAGCAGACAGTGGATGCTTTAATGAAACTGGATCTTTCTCCGGGAGTCGATGTAGAGATAAAACTGTAACCGTTCATGGTTCAGCGGTTCAAAGTTCAAGGTTAAACTGGTTTAGCGGGTATAACATTTGTTCCAGTTAAAAAAAGCTTCGATTTTGAGTCCAATGCGGAATTTATCAGATTCTTATGATATATCCTCTCATGGTACTGCGAGGCACGAGCGGGCAGGAAATAAACTTGTGCTGAACTTAAAAGCAAAAAGATGAAAAAAATCGCAAAGCGATTAACCTCTGAACCGTGAACCTCTGAACCGTGAACGGTTACGGATACCCATAAGGAAATGCAAAAGCTATGTGTAAAGGATTAATAGGGGAAAAATTAGGAATGACAGGCCTTTTTTCTTCTGAAGGAAAATACTTTCCGGTAACGGTATTGCAGGCCGGTCCGTGTGTTGTAACCCAGGTTAAGACGCTTGCTACTGACGGATACAACGCTCTTCAACTGGGTTTTGGCGAAAAAAAGAAATCTCGCACAAATAAGCCGATCAAAGGGCATCTCAAAAGGAGTGGAGAGGGTTGTTTCGCACTGCTTCGCGAATTTTCTGTAGATAATCCCGGAGATTATGAGCCTGGCCAGACACTGAGTCTGGATATGTTTAAGGTAGGCGAACGGATTCATGTTACGGCCGGTTCTAAAGGAAGAGGTTTCTCAGGCGTTATAAAAAGGCATGGATTTCATGGCGGAGGTGAAACCCATGGAAGCCACAGTCACAGGGTCCCCGGTTCTATTGGATGCAGCGCATGGCCTGCAAAGGTTATTAAGGGAAAAAAAATGCCGGGTCACTATGGAAATGAACAAAAGACGGTTAGAAACTTAGAGATAGTTGACTTAAGGCCCAAACAGAATCTTATACTTGTAAAAGGGGCTGTGCCAGGTTCTAGATCTGGATTGGTTTTGATAAAAAAACTGACAACACTTTAAATTTTTGAGGATAAATGCGCTTCGGGTATGAAGTTCGACTGTTTTGACAGGCTGCAAAAGGAAATAAGAGAGATATGGCTGTTGTTGATGTTCAAAATATAAACGGAGAAAAGGTGTCGCAGATAGATCTTGCGGACAGTATATTTAATGTGCCCTTGAAAGGAAGTATCCTGCACGAGGTTGTGATAATGCAACTGGCCCGCAGGCGTTCGGGATCAGCATCTGTAAAACATCGCAGCGACGTTAAGGGCAGTGGAAAGAAACTTTTTCGTCAAAAAGGAACAGGCAGGGCTCGTCGCGGTGACATCAAATCCCCATTGCTCAGAGGTGGAGGCGTTGCTTTTGGCCCAGACCCTAAGTCATATTCTTACAATGTTCCCAAAAAGGTCAGAAAACTGGCCCTTAAAATGGCACTGACCAGTAAATTTCAGAAAAATGCCATTATAGTGCTTGACCGGTTTGAGCTTGAAAAGATTAAGACAAGGAAATTCGCAGAGGTTTTAAATACCTTAGATGTGAAAAATGTATTGATTGTAACCGATAAAAAGAATGAGAACCTGGAACTTTCATCCAGGAACGTGCCAGGCGTAAAGGTTTTGAGAATCGAGGGATTGAACGTATACGACATTCTTAAGTACAAGAATTTGATCTTGGCTGAGTCTTCTATAGAGGTTATTGAAAGGAGGCTGCCCTAATGATCCAGTATGATATTATTAAACGTCCTTTAGACACGGAAAAAACTAATATTCAAAAGGAGAGTTTTCACCAGCTTTCCTTTGAGGTGGATCGAACAGCGAACAGGATTGAGATCAGAAGGGCAGTTGAAAAAATATTCAATGTCAAGGTAAGCAATGTCCGGACAATGCAGATCAAAGGAAAAGCCAAACAAAGGGGCCGGATCGTTGGAAAGCGCAAGGACTGGAAGAAGGCGATTGTGACATTGATGCCCGGTGAACGTATTGATTTTTTTGAAGGGGCTTAGGGGGCTCCTTGGATAACCTGATAAACGAGGCTTATAATGGCGATTAAGAAAGTAAAACCAACATCTCCTGGACGACGAAGTCAAACGTATTCAACATTTGATGAAATTACCACTACAACGCCTGAAAAAAGTCTGCTTAAGACAATAAAGAATTCAGGAGGGCGCAATGCAAACGGACGCATTACATGCAGACACCGTGGTGGTGGTCACAGACGGCATTACAGAATTATTGACTTTAAACGGGATAAGACAGAAATCCCTGCAAGGGTGGCATCAATAGAGTATGATCCGAACCGTAGCGCAAGGATTGCTCTTCTGCATTATGCGGATGGTGAAAAACGGTATATTCTGGCACCGCTCGATCTTTCGGTCGGCGACACTGTTATGTCGGGACCAAAGGCCGATATTAAACCCGGCAATACTCTTCCTTTGATAAACATTCCCCTTGGCACTCATGTTCATAACATTGAGTTGCGTTTCGGGAAAGGCGGCCAGATCGTAAGAAGCGCCGGAACATTTGCGCAGTTAATGGCAAAGGAAGATAGATATGCCCTGATAAAACTTCCATCAGGCGAAGTCCGGATGGTTTTGCTAAATTGCAAAGCAACTATAGGGCGCCTTGGCAATGTTGATCATGAAAATATATCTTTGGGCAAGGCTGGCCGCAAGCGTTGGCTCGGAAGACGACCAAAGGTGCGAGGAGTTGCGATGAATCCCGTTGATCATCCAATGGGAGGCGGCGAGGGGAGATCATCAGGTGGACGGCACCCATGCAGCCCATTGGGCATCCCTGCAAAGGGTTATAAGACTCGCAATAAAAAGAAAAGTAATCGATATATTGTAAAAAAACGTACAAAAAGATAATTATAAATTTCTCAATCCCTAAATTCACAATGATAACGAATAACAAGTAAGATATCAGGAGAAAGTTTTATGCCACGGTCGTTGAAAAAAGGTCCATATGTTGAGCTAAAATTATTAAACAAGGTAATGACAGCCCAGGAGACTCGAAGCGCCAGAGTTATCAAAACATGGTCAAGGCGCTCGACGGTTATTCCGGAGATGGTTGGTATCACTCTGGCGGTTCACAACGGAAGAAAATTTATTCCTGTTTTCATATCGGAAAATATGGTGGGGCATAAACTGGGAGAGTTTTCCCCGACAAGGCTTTTTTACGGTCATGCCGGAGATAAGAGATCGAAATTAAAGAAATAAAGTAACAGTTTAGGCACAAAGGCACAAAGGCACAAAGAAGGGATATGATTGAGGGATTGAGGGATTGAAATCGACAGAATACCTTCAATTCCTAAATTATGAATTATGAATTTTAAAAGGATTATATTATAATATTGGTGTCTTGGTGGTTGAAGTATTATGATTTATATCAATAGCTTGAGGTTCGTGGAGAAAGGGTAATGGCTGCAAGAGAGGTAAAATCTGTATCAAAATATGTACGCATTTCTTCACTGAAGGTTCGGAGGTTGGTTGAAGCTGTCAAGGGAAAGCCGGTTCAGGCTGGTCTGGACATTCTTCAATTTATGCCGCAAAAGGCGGCGACTATAATTGGAAAAATTGTCCGAAGCGCAGTGGCGAACGCGGATCAAAACACGGATATTGATGTAGATTCACTCGTTATTCGTAATATAATCGCAAATCAGGGCCCCACGTTGAAGCGTTTCAAAGCAAGAGCACGTGGCAGAGGCACAAGAATATTGAAAAGGACCACACATATTACTGTTATTTTAGCTGAAGATTCGGTGTAAAAGGAGGTAAAGGCTTGGGCCAGAAAGTAAATCCGATAGGATTGAGGTTGGGGATTGTTAAAACCTGGAAATCAAAATGGTATGCTCGAAAGAATTACTCAGATTATATTCTGGAAGATTATAATATCAGAAAGTTTATTAAAAAAAGGCTTTATCATGCAGGGATAAGCAGCATTGAAATCGAAAGGTCATCTGAGCGTGCAAGACTCCGAATCTATACGTCCAGACCGGGCATTGTTATTGGAAAAAAAGGTTCTGAAATAGCCCTGCTTAAGAAAGACATTGAAAAGATGTTAGGCCATAATAAAATAGCCAAAGAAATCCTTATAGATATTCAGGAGGTAAGAAAACCGGAGATTGACGCCCAGCTTGTTTCCGAGAATGTTGCTCTCCAGATCGTGAGAAGGGTTGCATTCAGGCGTGCCATGAAGCGCGGGGTTTCATCGGCCATGAGGTTTGGCGCCAAGGGTGTGAAAATTATCTGTTCAGGGCGTTTGGGTGGGGCCGAGATGGCCAGAACCGAATGGTACAGGGAAGGCCGTGTGCCGTTACATACCTTAAGGGCAGATATTGATTACGGTTTTATTGAGGCCAATACAACATATGGAATTGTTGGCGTAAAGGTCTTTATTTTTAAAGGCGAGATTTTGAAAAAAGACCTGATTGCAAGTCAATAGACGAGTTCGGCTTTTTACTAATTCATCGATATCAGGAGATATTAACATATGCTGAGTCCAAAGAAGGTCAAATTTAGAAAGCAGCAAAGGGGCAGGATGAAAGGCTTGGCCACCCGTGGTTGTAATTTGAATTTTGGTGAATTTGGATTGCAGGCATTAGAATGCGGGGCAATCAGCTCAAAACAGATTGAGGCCGGCCGAATTGCCATGACACGGCATGTAAAAAGGGGTGGTAAGATGTGGATAAGGATATTTCCTGATAAGCCGTTTACCAAAAAACCCGCTGAAGTAAGAATGGGAAAGGGAAAGGGCGCGCCTGAAGGTTGGAATGCAATAATTCATCCGGGAAAAATTCTTTATGAAATACAGGGCGTTTCGAGAGATATGGCCAAGGAGGCGTTCCGGCTTGCTTCACACAAGCTTTCGGTAAAGACAAGGTTTGTGGAAAGGAGCGATATATAATGAAAGCAGGCGCCATTAGAGAGTTGAGTTTTGAGGAAAGACAACAAAAGCTGATTGACCTTAAAGAGGAGTTGTTTAATCTGTATTTTCAGCACGAAACAGGTCAGCTCGAAAATCCTCGGAAAATGAAGCAGATCAAGTGTGATATTGCAAGGGTTAAAACCATAATAAAGGAAGCTTGATGGCGTCGTAAAAAACCCCATCTATAGTTGAGGAACATATAATATTCATAGAGACAAGCAATGGATGCCATGAAAAAAAGAGGTAATAAAAGACAGGTGACCGGGACCGTTGTAAGTGATAAGATGGATAAGACCGTAGTTGTCCAGGTTGAGAGAATGGTTAAATATCCCCTTTATCATAAGTATATAAAGAGACGTTCCAGGTTTTCATCTCACGATGAAGGTAATGCCTGCCAGGTTGGCGACAAGGTGTTAATAACAGAGTCAAGACCGATCAGCAGGACAAAAAAATGGCGCGTAAGCAAGATTCTTAAGAAAGTTGTATAATTAAGGAAATTCGCAAAAATGATTCAGGCAGAGACGAGATTGACAGCCGCGGATAATTCGGGAGCTAAGATATTGTATTGCATAAAGGTTCTTGGAGGCTCCAGGAGACGGTATGCAAGTATTGGCGATATAATTGTTGTAAGTGTGAAGGAAGCAATCCCTAATGCAAAGGTTAAAAAGGGAGATGTCTTAAAGGCTGTTGTGGTTCGAACCAAAAAGGAAATCAGAAGGCCGGATGGATCATATATCAGATTTGATGATAATTCAGCTGTTTTAATTAGTGCGAATCTGGAGCCCATAGGCACACGTATTTTTGGTCCAGTTGCAAGAGAACTTAGAGCCAAAAGGTTTATGAAGATCATTTCTCTGGCTCCGGAGGTTTTATAAATTGCTAAATTCGCAATTAAGCGAAGCGAATTTCTAAATTATGAATTATGCGAGAAGTGATATATAATGAAAAATAAATGTCTTATAAAGAAAAACGATAAAGTTAAAATTATTGCCGGCAAGGATAATGGCAAAATCGGAAAGGTCCTCAAGGTAATCAGAAAGGATAAACGGGTTCTTGTAGAGAAAGCGAATCTTGTTAAAAGGCATGTAAAGCCCAGCGCTCAGAACCGGCAGGGAGGGATTATTGAGAGTGAGGCTCCAATAAGCTGGTCTAATGTCATGTTGATGTGCAGCAAGTGCGTGTCGCCGGCACGTATCAAGATGAAGAGTCTTGAGGATGGAAAAAAGGTTCGTGTTTGCATGAAATGTAATGAGATAATAGACTCTTAAGATCGTGTCGGAGAATAATAATGTCGCAGTTAAAACTTTTTTATGAAAAAAATGTCATTCCAGCGTTAATTGAAAGATTTAAATACAAAAGTATAATGCAGGTTCCTAAGCTTGGCAAAATCGTGTTGAATATGGGTCTTGGGGAAGCGATTCATAATGTCAAACTGCTTGATTCTTCTGCTGAAGAACTTAAACTGATCACAGGGCAACGGCCGATTGTAACCCGCGCTAAAAAATCGATTGCGGCATTCAAGCTAAGGGAAGGAATGCCGATTGGCTGCATGGTGACCCTTCGTCGCAAACAGATGTACGATTTTTATTGTAAACTGGTAAATATTGCTCTCCCTCGTGTTCGTGACTTTAGAGGCCTTTCTGGAAAGGCGCTTGATGGGAACGGGAACTATACTCTGGGGATAAAGGAACATATCATTTTTCCGGAGATTGATTATGATAAAATCGATAAAATCAAAGGTCTTAATATAACTATCGTTACCACGGCGCAGACTGATGAAGAGGGGAAAGAGCTCCTTAAACTGTTAGGCATGCCGTTTAGAGATTGATTTTTAAACAAGGAGGATGAATTGGCAAAAAAGGCTCTTAGAATGAAGGGAATCAAAGAACCTAAATTCAAGGTAAGGGCATACAACAGGTGCCCGATGTGCGGCAGGCCGAGGGGATTTTTGAGAAAATTTGGGATTTGTCGTATATGTTTTCGTAATCTCGCTTCACAAGGGATGCTTCCCGGAGTAACTAAATCCAGTTGGTAGTATATATGACTTAAGTGTAACCGTTCACGGGTTCAGGGTTCAAAGGTTCAAAGTTCAGGCGTTACCGAAATCTGAACTATTACGAATTATCTAATATAAAAATGATATGTTACGGAGAAAAAAATGTCGATGAGCGATTCAATTGCTGATATGCTAACCAGGATGAGGAATGCTGAAAAGGCAAAATTTAATAGTGTTGATATTCCAGGATCAAAGCTAAAAACAGAGTTGGCCAAGGTCTTACAGAATGAAGGATTTATCAGAAACTATAAATTTATGAAGGATTCCAAACAAGGTATTTTGCGTGTCTACCTTAAATACGGTCAGGGACAATCAAGTGTTATCATGGGGATTGAACGTGTCAGCAAGCCGGGCAGACGGGTTTATGTTAAGAGTAAAGATATTAAGCCTGTATTAAACGGCATGGGCATATCAATTTTATCCACATCCAGGGGGATAATCACAGACAAAACAGCCAGGCATGAAAATGTTGGAGGAGAAATTCTCTGTAATGTATGGTAGATAAAGGGGTATAAATGTCTCGAGTAGGTAAAAAACCGATTCCGATACCTGATGATACGAAAATATTATTTAAAAACAGGGTAATTACTGTACAGGGTAAAAATGGCACACTTGAAAGGCGGATACATCCTGCCGTGAACCTGAAGATAGAAAACGGAATTGTAAGTGTAAGCATTGACAAGAATGACAGGATCAGCCGGTCCTTACATGGTCTTACCCGCAGTCTTATAGCTAATATGATCAGCGGGGTGAACGAGAAATTTGAACGCAGGCTGGAAATTAACGGTATTGGCTATCGTGCCGCAATGCAGGATAATTCCATTGTCTTAAATCTTGGGTATTCGCATCCAATCCATTTTGATCTGCCTGATGGTATTTCAGCCTCTGTTGAAAAAAATAATGTTATTAAACTTTTCAGCATAGACAAGGAGAAGCTGGGTCTTGTATCTGCAGCAATCAGACGATTAAGACCTCCCGAGCCATATAAAGGTAAGGGTATTAAATATGCAGAGGAGCGAATTCAGAGGAAAGCCGGAAAGACAGGAACTAAATAAAGATATTAAAGGATTGAGGGATTAAGATAAATTTATTGTATAGGAATTTCCTTTCCTGAAATAACAAATAACAAATCACAAATATCAAATAAATTACAATGACCAAAATTCAAAATCTCAAACCCGTAAATGACCTAAACCCGCCTGCCGTACGTCGGGCAGGTTTGAAACTCCAAACATGTTTTGGTCATTGAATATTGAAATTTGGGATTTATTTGTAATTTGATGCTTGAAATTTGGGATTTTATAAGTTCTTTAGATGTTTTTTCGGATTTTGTGTTTTTTTATTTTGGTTTTCGTTTAGCTACTACTTTAGTCATAAGGATGTAAAAAGAATGGGTTCGTTAAATATAAAAAAGCAGGCGCGTTTAAAAAGAAAGAAAAGGATCAGAAAAAATCTGGTCGGTTCTACGCAACGACCCAGGTTGAGTGTGTTTCGAAGTGCAAAGCATGTTTATGCGCAGATAATCGATGACACATCCGGACATACTATTGCTGCTGCATCAACTGTTGAAAAGGATGTAAAAGAGCATTTCGCAGTTGAATCAAGCAAAGGGAAGGTTATTGCGGCAACCTATGTTGGAAAACTTATAGCAAAGCGTGCTGCTGAGAAAGGGATTCAGCAGGTGGTATTTGACAGAAATGGTTTTCTGTTTCACGGACGGGTCAAGGCTGTCTCTGAGGGTGCGCGTGAAGCCGGTTTGAATTTTTAGCCAATTTTATGAAGAATGGAGGAGGCAGATTCTTTGATTAAATATGATAAAGGCGAGAATCAGTTAATTGACAAGGTAGTTCATATTAACCGTGTGGCAAAAGTCGTCAAAGGTGGCCGAAGGTTCAGTTTTAGCGCTATAGTTGTAGTCGGTGATGGCGAGGGAAGTGTCGGGTTTGGATTGGGAAAAGCAGGAGAGGTGCCTGAAGCAATTCGTAAAGGAGTAGAAAAGGCAAAAAAGAGCATGATCAAAGTGCCTTTGGTTGACAGCACAATTCCGTATAAAATTATCGGCAGATTTGGCGCAGGAAGGGTTTTATTGAAGCCTGCATCCGTGGGCACCGGAGTCATTGCTGGCGGCGCTGTCAGGGCGGTGCTTGAGGCCGTAGGGGTTCAGAATATTCTGACAAAGTGTCTGGGATCAAACAATCCTCATAATCTGGTTAAAGCTACTATTGCCGGGCTTCAACAGCTTCAAAGCCGTGAACAGGTGGCTTCAAGGCGCGGCATTCGCGTTGAAGATCTATAAATATCGATACATTCGGTTTTTTACGAATTATTAAGGAACAATAAATGGCTGGCATATTGAAAGTAACTCTTGTTAAGAGCATGATTGGAAGGCCGGAAAAGCACCGCAGAGTTTTGCGTGGAATGGGGCTGACAAAACTCAACAAAACCGTTGAGCTTAAAGATATGCCTTCGGTCCGTGGAATGATCAATAAAGTATCACATTTAGTGAAAGCTCAAGGAGAAGATCAATGAAGCTAAATGAATTGTCACCCCCAAAGGGTTCACGGAAATCACCAAAGCGTTTGGGACGTGGTGTTGGATCAGGAACGGGAAAAACAGCCGGAAGAGGAACAAAGGGGCACAACAGTCGTTCCGGAGGAGGGGTGAGGCCAGGTTTTGAAGGGGGTCAGATGCCTATCCACCGACGTTTACCAAAACGTGGTTTTACAAATATTTTTAGAAAACAGATTGCTACAGTTAATATACGTGATCTATCAAGATTTGAAACCGGCAGTGTAGTGGATCAAGCGGCTCTTATTCGTTGTGGGCTTATTAAGGGCAGAAATGATGGAATTAAGCTTCTGGGCCAAGGCAATATAAAATATCCGTTAATAATCAGAGTTAAGGATATCAGCAAAGGAGCCAGAGATAAAATCGAAGCTATCGGTGGAAAAATAGAGGTTTTAAAATAATGGCTGGCAGTGGTTTCCAGAATGTATTCAAAATACCCGAACTAAAGAAAAGGATCATTTATACACTGGCCCTTTTGATTGTTTACCGCATTGGTGTGCATGTCCCAACTCCGGGTATAGACGGGGTCGCGCTTGCTTCATTTTTTGCAAAGATGGAAGGGACTATCTTCGGGATTTTTAATATGTTTTCGGGCGGAGCCTTAGAGAGGCTGTCGGTTTTTGCTCTGGGGATAATGCCCTATATCAGCGCATCCATTATCCTGCAGTTATTGACTGTAGCGATACCGCATCTTGAGCGGTTAAAAAAAGAGGGTGAACAGGGGCGCAAAAAGATTACACAGTATACAAGATACGGCACTGTTGTATTAAGCATCATACAGGGCCTTGGCATCAGCGTGGGTCTTGAAAGCATGAGTTCGCCGGGCGGCGCTCCTGTAGTTATACACCCGGGCTGGGCGTTCAGGCTTATGACGGTTATAACTCTGACAGCGGGAACGGCATTTATTATGTGGTTGGGCGAACAGATCACAGAGCGTGGCATCGGCAACGGTATTTCTCTTATTATATTTGCCGGTATTGTGGCCAACATTCCAAGCGCGGTAGGGAATTCGTTTCGCCTTCTTTCAACAGGGGAAATGGGAATATTTGTCATAGTAATAATGGTTGTGCTGATGGTTCTTGTCGTTGGATTCATTATATTTGTTGAGCAGGGACAGCGACGAATACCGGTTCAATATGCCAAAAGGGTCGTCGGCAGGAAGATGTATGGCGGTCAGAGCACATATCTTCCGCTTAAGATTAATACTTCCGGTGTAATACCGCCTATTTTTGCCTCTTCAATAATCATGTTTCCTGCCACTATAGCCAGTTTTATAGCGATTGCGTGGATACAGAGCATTGCTTCTTCAATTGTGCCGGGTAATATTGTGTATGAATTGTTGTTTGTAAGCTTTATATTCTTTTTCTGTTACTTCTACACTGCTGTTACCTTTAACCCCGCTGATGTCGCCGATAATATGAAAAAACAGGGTGGTTATATCCCGGGCATCCGTCCTGGCAAGCGCACGGCAGATCATATTGACAGGGTTTTAACGCGGATTACTTTAGGAGGCGCAATATATGTCTCTGCAGTATGTGTACTTCCATCGATTTTGATATCCAAGTTTAATGTTCCTTTTTACTTTGGAGGCACTGCTCTTCTAATAGTTGTTGGAGTTGCGATTGATACTATTTCGCAAATGGAATCTCATATGCTATCCCGCCATTACGAAGGATTTTTAAAAAAGGGCGGGGCAAAGATGAAGGGACGGTTTTAGGGTGTTGCTATGGTAGTTTTAAAATCACCCCGGGAAATTGAAAAGATTCGGAAAAGCAATCAAATGGTTGCTGAAATACTTGCTATACTTGAATCAGAGATTAAACCCGGAATAAATACTCTTTATTTAAACGACCTTTCGGAAAGACTGGCCAGAGAAAAAGGAGCAACTCCGGCCTTCAAAGGATACATGGGTTTTCCGTATGCACTATGCGCTTCGCCAAACAATGTGGTCGTGCATGGATTCCCTTCCAAAAAACCACTTTGCGAAGGGGATATCGTAAGCCTTGATTTTGGGATCCTTTTTGACGGCTATTATGGTGATTCAGCTATTACAGTGGCTGTTGGTAAAATATCAGAGGCTGCCGCACGGCTGTCTAAGATAACAAAAGAGTCTCTTTACAAAGGGATTGAAAAAGCGGTTCCCGGCAACCGGCTTTCAGACATTTCACATGCAGTTCAATCACATGCGGAGGCAGCCGGTTTTTCGGTGGTTCGTCAATTTGTCGGCCATGGTATTGGCAGCAAACTACATGAAGATCCTCAGATACCCAATTTTGGAGAACCTGGCAGAGGGGTTCGCTTAAAAGCGGGTATGACCCTGGCCATAGAGCCCATGGTTAATGAAAAAGGTTATGATGTTGAAGTACTTGAAGATGGATGGACTACTGTAACAAAAGATGGTTGTTTGTCGGCTCATTTTGAGCATACAATTGCAATTACAGAAGATGGCCCAGTTATCTTAAGCAAAATTAATAGGGGTTAAAATATGCCGAAGGAAGAGGCTATAAAGGTTGAGGGCAAAGTGATTGAGACGCTGCCCAATGCAATGTTTAAGGTTGAATTGGAAAATAAGCACCAGGTGCTGGCGCATATTTCCGGAAAGATGCGTATGCATTTTATCAAAATTTTGCCTGGTGACAAGGTTACTGTTGAGCTTTCACCATATGACCTTAGTCGTGGCCGAATAACTTACAGGGCAAAATAGGCAGAACCTGTTACATCCTAATTGAGCCAAAGCTTAATTAGGAAGAGGTCAGAGGTCTCAGCCCCGCCAGTGGCGGGGCAAATTCTAAATAACAAATAACAAATAACAAATAAATTACAATGACCAAAACTCAAAATCCCACTCGCCGTGCTTGCGCACTGTCGCAGCAGGAATCCGTATATGATGTTGAAAAAAGAACATTTCAATTCGCTAAAGCTACCTGGGCTTTTCGTTAGATGTTTTGGTCATTGAATATTGAAATTTGGAATTTATTTGTAATTTGATGCTTGAAATTTGAATTTTATAAGTTCAAGCGGGGTATTCGGCTTCAAGAATAAAAGGAGTATAGTATGAAGGTTAGAGCATCGGTGAAGAAAATATGCAGCAAGTGTAAAATAATCCGTAGAAAAAGGGTTGTAAGAGTAATCTGCGAAAACAAACGGCATAAACAGCGGCAAGGATAAGAGGAGGATCTGGTTTGGCAAGAATTGCGGGCGTAGACCTACCCAAAAATAAACGGATTGAGATTGGTTTAACCTATATTTACGGTATCGGTAGAACCATATCAAGGCGTATACTGGATAAACTCGGCATTAGTTATGATATTAAGACGGATCAACTGTCAGAGTCCGAAATCAATGCCATTCGTAAAGTTATTGACAGTGAAGTCAAGGTAGAGGGTGAACTTCGCACAGAAATTTCGATGAATATCAAACGATTGATGGATCATGGATCATATCGCGGACTTCGCCATCGTAAATCTCTTCCTGTGCGAGGGCAGAGGACAAGCACGAATGCACGTACCCGCAAGGGGCCAAAAAGATCGGCGGTTAAAAAGAAAGGCGGAGAGAAAAGAAAGAAATAATTATTACAAAGATTGTCAAATAGTTTAGTTGTCCACTACTCGACAAATAGCAAGCAGAGGTATTATACATGGCAAAAAGAACCCATGCAAAAAGAAAAGAAAAGAAAAATATTCCAAATGGAGTGGTGCATATCCAGTCTACTTTTAATAATACAATTGTTACCATAACAGATTCTGCCGGTAATGTTGTGGCCTGGTCAAGCTCTGGCGTCCAGGGATTTAAGGGTTCTCGAAAGAGCACCCCGTTTGCCGCCCAACTGGCAGCCGAAGATGCTGCTAAAAAGGCAATGGAGCAGGGAATGAGAAATGTGGAGGTATATGTCAAGGGTCCTGGAGCTGGTCGTGAATCGGCGCTTAGGTCATTGCAGGCAGCGGGATTTAACGTCAAAATAATAAAAGATGTTACTCCTATTCCACATAATGGCTGTCGACCGCCGAAAAGGCGCAGGATATAAAAGGAGGATAATTTGGCGCGATTTACAGGTTCGGTTTGCCGGCTTTGCCGCCGCGAAAACTTGAAGTTATTTCTTAAAGGGGATCGATGCTATTCTGATAAGTGTGCTTTTGATCGACGTAGTTATCCGCCTGGCCAGCATGGTCAGCGTCGTGGAAGAAAAAGCTCAGACTACGGTATACAGCTTCGTGAAAAGCAAAAGATAAAACGTATGTACTGCCTTTCTGAAAAACAATTCCACCTGTTTTTTGAAAGGGCTGAGCGACAAAGAGGCATTACCGGCACAAATCTGCTTACATTATTAGAACGCCGGTTTGATAATGTTGTTTATCGCCTGGGTTTTGTGAACTCACGCGCTCAGGGCCGTCAGTTTGTAAAACATAATCATTTTCTAATTAACGGCAAGAAGGTTAACATACCATCATTCTTAATAAAAATTGGTGATGTAATTGAGATCCGGGAAAAAAGCCGTAAAATGCAGGTAATAGGTGATTCACTGGATGCTGTGGTTCGTAGAGGCATTCCCCAATGGCTTGACCTGGATAAAGATAAGATAGAAGGAACAGTAAAGGCATTTCCGGTGCGCGAAGACCTTACAATGCCTATGCAGGAGCAGCTTGTAGTTGAACTTTATTCCAAATAACAGACAAGGCGAGCGGGTCCAAAGCTCTCAAAAACTGGAGTTATAATAATGTCATTAGATGAACTAACATATATGAACTGGCGAGAGATGATAAAGCCGGAGAAGGTCCAGGTAACCAGTACGCCTACCTATGGCAAGTTCGTTTGTGAACCTCTGGAAAGAGGATTTGGAATAACAATAGGAAATTCTTTAAGGCGTATAATACTTTCTTCCTTATATGGCGCGGCTATTGTGTCTGTCAAATTCGATGACGTTATGCATGAGTTTAGCACTATTCAAGGTGTGCTTGAAGATGTATCCGAAATTATTCTTAACTTAAAAGGTGTGCGCTTCAAACTGGCTGATGCCCAGCCGAAAACAATACGCATTGATGCTAATGGAGAGGGCGAAGTCAATTCCGGCGATATTATCAGCGATGACGGAAGATGTGAGGTTCTTAATCCGGAGCTGCATATTGCAACGCTTTCCAATAATGCAAAGTTAAAAATGACCATGACCGTTAAAATTGGCAAGGGATATGCCTTATCTGAAGCAAACAAGAATGAAGATGCGCCAATAGGCACAATACCTGTAGATTCTATATTTTCACCCATTAAACGGGTAAACTATGTTGTGGGTAATGCCCGTGTTGGTCAGAGGACCGACTATGACAAGCTGACATTAGAGGTATGGACAGATGGAAGCGTTCTTCCAGAGGACGCAGTTGCCTATGCCTCCAAGATATTAAAAGAGCAAATGGATGCTTTTATAAATTTTGACGAAGAGCTTGAGCCGGAGCCAGGGAAAAAATCGGAAGAGACGCAGAAACCGCAGTTTAATGAAAATCTTTATAGAAGTGTTGAAGAGCTGGAGCTTTCCGTTAGAAGCGCCAATTGCCTTAAAAATGCCGGAATACATAAAATCTATGAGTTGGTTGTCAGAAGCGAAGCAGAGATGCTTAAAACCAAAAACTTTGGAAGAAAGTCATTGAATGAGATCAAGGAAGTCTTAAATGAAATGAGCCTTTCTCTTGGGATGAAGCTTGATGGATTTGTGCCTCCTGAGGAAGATGCAGAGGAAGGAGAGTAAAGAGTATGAGACATCGAAAGGCTGGTTTGAAATTAAACAGGACAAGCAGTCACAGGAATGCTATGTTTAGAAATATGGTTACCTCACTTTTTAAGCATGAGCGAATCCGCACTACAGATACTAAGGCAAAGGGCTTGAGGCATTGGGCAGACCATTTGATTACTCTGGCCAAACGGGGAGATTTGCATGCCAGACGTCAGGCTCTTTCGATTGTAAGAGAAAAGAATGTCGTTCACAAACTATTTAATGAAGCTGCCGAGCGATTTGGCTCTATATCCGGAGGCTATACCAGAATTATTAAGGTAGGAAGACGCCCTGGAGATGCCGCTCCTGTATCTATGATTGAACTTATAGCGGCTGAAAAGGGTGAAAAGAAGAAAGCAAAGAAGACCATTGCGGTAAAGAAAAAGGCTGCGGAAGATAAAGCGGCTGTTGATAAAAAAGAGGATAAACCTGAAGAGAAGAAAGCAATAGAGGAGTAAGGATTAGAGGAGTAAGGATTAGAGGAGTAAGGATTAGAGGAGTAAGGATTAGAGGAGTAAGGATTAGAGGTTTGTATGCAGATAATCCTTACCCCTTTAATCCTTAATCCTTTTATATGCAGTTAGCGCTTCTTCTTGCAAAAGGTCTTCCTGGCCTGAGTACCTTGGTGAAAAATGAAAAAGTGTGAATTGTTTTACCTTGGCCATGCCTGCCAGCATTCCGGCATTTCGGGCTGTGAGATGAAATTTTCTTTTGGCAATATCTTTATCTTTTTCAAGAAAAGCAGCCTCAATAAAAAGGTGGTCCGCATCCTTTGCGAACTCCACCGCCTTTTCAATATTAGATTTGCAATATAAGATGTCGGTAATATAGGTAATCTTCTGGCCAGGAGTTATTATTGCAATCCGATTCGTAAGATCCTCTAATATAAACTCCTTTTTTCTTATATTTTCCCGTCCCAATTTAACCTCAAATTTTGAATCAGGATCTTGATGATTAAAGAGCGCCTGTTTAAATTCTCTAAGCCAGGGGCCAATTTCAAGCCCAAGATCGATCAGCCTCTCTTTTATTATATTAACGTGAAACCGTTCCTTAATTGTAAACCCGAGGCACGGAATTTTATGATTAAGCACTACTGAAGAGACGGTCAGCGCAGGTTCTTTAAAGAGGATGCCGTTAAACGGTTGTTTTATAGTGTTCCTGGAAGCTGTAAATCTATTTTTGCACTGGTACTGTCTCGTTATGAGCTGTCTGGCATGCACTTCGGTAATATACAGGGAGAATCGATTGTCAAAGTTTTCTACAAGGTTCCATGAGTACCCAGCAAGTTTTCCCTCAACATTTTTTAAAAAGCCTTTGGGGCCGTATATATAAAGTTTTTTTTCACGCCCCAGAAACACACGCAGCAGCCTGTCAAAACCCACAAAATGATCCATATGGGTGTGAGATATAAAAACATGACTGATTTTGAGAAGATCCTTTGCTGAAAGAGAATAAATATCGCCCAGATCGAAAATTACCGCGCGTTTCTCAAAAAAAAAGGGTATAAAAAGGCCAGGGTCCTCAAACGGGCCGTTTATTAGTCTGGGATGGAATAAGGAGCGCATTATTGGGAAAGAAACTTTGCAACCTGTCGGTTTATACAGATATATATATCTTCGTCGGAACCGAAAATATCAACTACATCCTTGTGGTTTATGAGCTGTTCTATAACAAAGGCTGTAGTATAAATGCTTACAATATTAGGATCTCGTGTGATGTGTCTGAATGGCGCGATCTGAAAGTCAACATCAAAACTTTCAGATCTGGTTAATTTATTGAGGCATTGTATTATCTGTTCTTCGAGGGCATTTTTATTGGTGGTTTCAACGAGGTTGTTCTCAATAAGCTTTGTTGCAATTGCATTGGAAAGAGGTTCAACGCAGTCTCTTACGCTGTTTATTGCCTTTTTGCGTTCAAATTCCTTTGCTGATTCTATCTTTGATAAAATAGTTGTTTCGCGGCTGCTTGGACGGAATATTTTAGCCATATGTTAAGCCTTTTTGTATGGTTTGCCATTTTTATCCGGCATGATAATGGCAACATTGATTGATTGCAAGGAAAATGTTTGACAGCTTCAAAAAAATCCAACCTCTATATCGCGCTGCATACGGCGCAAAAGGATAAATGGAAGTAGAAGAAAGAAATGATACCGGTTTATCGATTTTGACGAAGAGATTGTTTACAGGCTTTACAAGGTGTCCAGAGGGCTCTTAACTGAATCAATATCTTTTTTCATGACATGGGTATATATTTCAGTTGTTTTTACATCCGCATGTCCCATAAGTTTTTGAACCACACGGATATTAGTACCTGCTTCAAAAATTTACGGGACAATCCTATATGCAGAAAAACCACAGTTACTTGCCTAACCGTCTGGGATAACGTGCGGACCGCCCGTAGGGCAGGCCGTCAGGTTCAGCACTTAGTTAGATGCCGCTTCCAGTTTGGCTTTGGCCCCATTGCAAATACCTTCGATACGGTCATTCGCAGGATACAACGCAACTCTCGGAATGGGCGGAAACTCATTACTCCAGAATTCAGCCTTTGGAATTTTAAACTTGGCAACGAGGCGTCTCGCGAAGTCGTGCTGTGAGCTAAGGGTTGGGGGATCGCGATCCGGGAACATTCCAGCCAAGAATCCTTCTTGGTAATAGGGACGGAGCGCCTCGGGTGGACAGATGCTTAGCAGTCGGATGTTACGTAGTTGCTCCTCCACGTAATACGAAATGCTTCCATTCGGGTGTGGCAGTCCTAGCACGCAGACAATTCCGTATTTGTTGATTCCATCTAGTGCGAAGGAACAGGCAACGCGAAGTGATGTCGTCAAATCGAGCAAAGGAGTTGGGCTGATCTCATAATGCTGAATTATCGCCCACGAGATCTCGCGGAACTGCTCAACTTTGCCGTGTCCCTCAATGCTAGACTTCCTAAACTCCATTTTCAGCAATCCTTCTACCTTGCTCAGTTCCTCGTATCGAGTCTTTAGCTTACGTCTGGCGCCTCTAGTGGACCGGGCAGAAATGCGATAAATGCGCGGATAGATCGAGGTTCCCACTTGTCCGGCCAAGTACTCTCGCGGCTGTCCCCTATAAAACAAACTCAGGTCCGGATTGTGGTACGACACCAGAGCCACAGCCTCAAGGAGGGAATGGAAGGAATGGACTATCTTCGGTTTGCTGGTCCGGACTTCTGCAAGAAAATGCTTCTGACCTGAATCTACCGATTCATGTGACCAGATTTTTCGAGTGATCTTTCGCACGTTTGTATCGGCTCCTAGTCCATCTAATGCCGAGTTGATGCGGTTATGTATGCCCGGCATGTGCGTGAACTTATGAAGTGACCTGTCCGTTTTGGGTGGGAAGTCCCCTATACGTGAACCCTGTTAATATTTAATATATTAGCAAAAGTATTAGCCGAAGGCAAGCGTCTTCGCTATGAGCTTCACCGACTCAAGAAGGCGGAATCGACGGACACCCACTTCGGGGAAAGATTCATGTCTATCAACAACTTCATGCTGATGCCGAAACGAGCGGAACGTCGATTTCTTCGACACGCCATGCAGCGTAAGCAAGTGCCTCGTCAATGTCTTTCGCTTCCAGGTAGGGATACAATTCCAAAATTTTCTCTTTGGTGTGTCCCGAGGCGACAAGACCAACGATCATCCCTACAGTTACACGCATGCCACGAATGCAGGGCTTCCCTCCCATGATATCAGGATCGAAGGTAATTCTGGTTAATGACATTTCAGACCTCCTCTGATAAATTTCTTTTTGCCTTGCAGTAACTATACTGTGTTGCACCTCTTACTGCAAGTTCTTCCTTTTGGGAAGCAGAACAAAGAGAAATTTTTCAGTAATTTCAAACAAATGGCGCAGGGTTTGTTTCTTTTAACCGGCGGCTGATATCTCTACCGATACTTTCTGCATCTTTTGCCGGCACTTTATTGGCGGTGAAAATTGCGGGCCACTCCGAGACAGCCTCATGAACCTCCATAAGCACTTTCAGGGTCTGTTGTCGTCGTTTTAACCCGAAATGCCCGGCCTCCTGCAGGAGTGTTCCAAGATCAGGCGGCCTGTTATCGTATCCGATGCGCAAAACATGTTCCCTGTTAAAACCGATGTTCGGCACCAGGTCGAATGCAGGACTCAGTCTCCAGCCTTGACAACCTCCGCTGCAGGCAAAGTCAGCCATACCGTGAGCATCATGTTTTTTTCTTTCTCCTTCCTCCGGCACGCAGGCGCTTACTGGTTTGCTTTTGCAATTTTTTCACCGTGTTTAACAGATAAACTTACGGCGGGTTGAGATAATTCGAGGGAAAGGGACGGGATATATCAAAGGCAGAAAAAAGATCGATATAGTTTTAATTAATAACTTTGCTTTGATTGACACAATGAACAATTTTCTGTATTTATCATTAATTTTGATACATTTGACTTTTTACGAATTCATCAATATTTAAGGAGGTAAAACATGTCGGGTCTAAACAAAGTAATGCTGATCGGCAGGTTGGGTAATGATCCTGAAATTCGTTATACACCAGACGGAACTGCTGTTGCCAATTTCAGCATAGCAACATCTGAGGAATGGAAAGATAAGAATTCAGGCGAAAAAAAAGAACGGACTGAATGGCATCGTATAGTTGCCTGGCGCAAACTGGGTGAACTATGCGGTGAATATCTTTCAAAGGGCAGGCAGGTCTATATTGAAGGCAGGCTCCAGACGAGATCATGGGAAAAGGACGGAGTCACGAGATACACCACAGAAATTGTCGCATCTGATGTACAGTTTTTGGGAGCAAAAGATTCAGCCAATGCGGGCGGATCATATATTAATCAATCCGTCTCAGGCGGATCCGCCTCAGGCGTACCAGGGCCACCGGACTCTGAAACCAAGGCTGATGACATCCCTTTTTAAGATGAATATTCTCCTGACAAATGATGACGGCATTTATGCTGATGGGCTATGGGCCTTATATGCAAGATTTGCGAATCAACATTCTGTAGCTGTAATAGCTCCTGACCGTGAGCGAAGTGCGGTGGGACACGGCATAACACTGCATGAACCGCTTCGCGCGACCATAGTTAAGGTAAATGGCGGATATATGGGATATGCCGTCAATGGAACTCCGGCTGATTGTGTTAAACTCGGCGTTCTTGAAATATTAGACAGCAAACCCGACATCGTAATTTCAGGAATAAATCCAGGCGCAAATGTCGGCGTCAATATCAACTATTCAGGGACCGTTGCCGCGGCGAGAGAGGCTGCCTTATATGGTATACGGGCAATATCCGTATCGATCCACCTGTCTGCACAGGCAGGCGGGCACCAAATCGCAAACTATGATGATGCTACACGTTTTATACAAAAGCTTGCGGAAAATATTTGTAATAACGGGCTGCCTTTTGGAACATTTCTTAATGTTAATATCCCGGATACGCCATGGGAAGATATAGCCGGAATCCGCATAAGCAGGCAGGGAAGCGAATTTTTCACCGAATATATTGAAAAAAGAACAGACCCGCGAAACCGCACATATTACTGGCAGGGAACCGATCCCCAAACCTTCTATAAAGATCCAGATCTTGACGGGGCTGCAATTGGCCGGAATTTTATCTCTATCACCCCGATCAAATGCGATATGACCGATTACGATGCGCTCGAAGATCTTAAGGGATGGAATATAAGTAAATAGGCAAAGGATTGGGGGATTGAGGAATTGAGGAATTGAAAAAAAATGAACATCGAACATCGAACATCGAACATCGAATCTTGAATGAAAAAAAGATAAAGAAACAGAGATCTGAGGTCAGATGTCGGAGGTCTGAGGTCTGAGGGACTGAAGAAAAATGAACATCTGAAAAGAACCAAAAATAGTCTTTCAATATTCGTATTGGTTTTTTTATTTGATTTAATAATAATTTGAGGAGCGGAGCAACATCATTATTCGATGTTGGACGTTCATCTTTCAACATAGGGGTTAGGGATTGAGGGATTGAAATCAATAGGATACATTCAATTCGTAAATTCGTAAATTCGTAATTAAGCGAAGCGAATTCCTAAATTATTACAATTTAAATATGGTGTTTTGCTATGAAAAAACAGTTTATAAATGCAATCAAGGCTGGTGATGCTATTGATGACATTTTTGTATTGTCTGAAAAAACTTTATCTCAGAAAAGGGATGGGAA
>CBDAFK010000059.1:0-1924 GCA_965195235.1 uncultured Desulfobacterales bacterium
AGCTGAATGCCTACAATTTCTTTGGTTATCAGGATAGATCAAGCGAGCTGTCGCTGATGTTGAAAGCGAAAACATATAGAATATCGCAAGCTCATTAACCCTGAACCTTTGAACCCTGAACCCGTGAACGGTTACATATACTTTAGGCACTTAGTCGATCCATCCGCCGCCAAGAACTTCATTGCCGCGATAAAATACAGCCCCCTGACCAGGAGTTATCGCGGATTGAGGGCTTTCAAACCTGACAATTGCCTTATTGCCACCATTTGGAAACAGGGTGGATAAAACAGCTTTGTGGCGGTATCTCACACGTGTATAAACTTTAATCCCGCCAGGGCGGGATTCTTTATTTATCCAGTTTATGCCCGCTACCCTGCATTCTGATGTGATTAAACTGTCTTTAAATCCAACAACAAGCCGGTTTTGTTTTCTATCTATTCTAACAACATAATAAGGCTCAGAAGCGGGGAGGTCTATGCCGCGTCTCTGGCCTATGGTAAAAAGATGCAGCCCTTTATGTTTTCCTATTATGTTGCCGTCAATATCTTCTATAAGACCTGGTTGCGGTATGAAACTTTTTTGCAGAGCAATGAATTCCCCATAGGTTTTCCCCTTAATAAAGCATATATCCTGGCTCTCCTGCTTTATAAAATGATCCAGTTCATGCTCCCTTGCCAGTTTTATTACTTCTGTCTTTGTCATCATGCCGAGCGGAAAACAGGCGCGGGCAAGCTGTTTCTGTGACATAAAAGCAAGAAAATAAGACTGGTCTTTTTTCAGGTCAACTCCTTTTAAAAGATGAAATCTGTCATGTTTGTCCTTTGTTATTCCGGCATAATGACCTGTGGCAAGGCAGGATGCGCCAAGGCCGCGGGCAAATTCAAGCATTGTCCCGAATTTTATTAACGGGTTGCATACCAGGCATGGATTGGGAGTCTGACCGGTCAGGTAGGATTGAATAAAATAATCTACAACCTTTTGCTTGAATTCTTTATGGCAGTCTAAGATCTCAATTTTTATATTCAGATTATCTGCGATATGAGAAATTATATTTACAGGTTCAGTTTCATATCCTGTGGTAAAGTGAATTCCAATGACTTTGCGACCCTGCTTCTTTAATAGATAGGCTGCTGCAAGAGAATCTATGCCGCCGCTTATGGCGATTGCTGTTAATTTTTTCATGTAAAAAATGTGTTGGTTGCCGGGCGAACCTCCATCGCCCTTGTGATACATGCGCTTATACAAAGCTCGCATACACTGCATTTTTGCTGATCAAACACGACTAACATTTCAGGCCGTTGAATGGAAAGGGCTCCTGTCGGGCAAACAGCGGTGCATACCCCGCAGTGTATACATTTTTTATTGTTCCGCTTTACTTCCTGGGATGCATTTTTAACATGAATCCCATGAGATTTGAGATATTTTACACCATCCTTGAAATCTTTTCTGGTTCCGGACAATTCAAGAACCATGACCCCCTCTTTCCTGGGCAATATCGTAGCATTAAGAATATTAAATGTAAGTTCATACTGTTTTACAAGGTCGCATACTATGGGCTGATGAACCACTGTTTTTGGAAAGCGAAGAATAAGTATTTTTGAATACACAATAATCCTCCATATAATTTTTTATAAGATCGTAACAATTTAGGTCTTTCAAAGAGACTTTTTAGACAGGATTAACAGGATGTTCAGGATTAAAACATCAAAACTCATCCTGTAAATCCTTATCAAAATCTTTGGTAGCGTTTGATTTCAACTTTCCGTTTTTTTATTCACCGCAGAGCCGCAGAGAACGCAAAGAAGTTTATTTTTTTAAATTGTCGTGAGAGGCGACAATTTAAAAACTAAGCTGTTTAACTAAATACAATATATCTTCGAATGATAATCTTAATAATGCGTTTCTTTTTGTTTTCCGTCCTCTC
>CBDAFK010000060.1:0-3673 GCA_965195235.1 uncultured Desulfobacterales bacterium
GTTGCATTTTTCCCCTGGAAGGGTTCAGCTCACCGATTATCTTTTCTCAGTGCATCCCTTGAAGCTCTATCCACAAGTGTAAAAAGCCTGTCAATATTATCTTTTTTTTTCGATAACTGGTGCCCACGCACTTTAACAAAAAAAAGGGGTCAAGTCTGCCTTTGAAAAAGGGGTCAAGTCTGCCTTTGACCCTTATTAATGCTGTCTTGTATTTTCCCTATCTGGCTTTTAATTTTTCTGTCATATTTTTTAAGTCTCGAAACTCTTCGTAATATGCTGCTTACTGTGCTGTATGCTTTGATATTAAAGAGTTCCCCTATGTTATTAAGGTTTTCGCCACGTATTTGACGTAATAGATAAACTGCGATATTGCGCGGTTCATTAAAAATCCCGCGTCTTGTTATCAACAATTCATTAAACGATACGCCATAATGTTCACACACTGATGAAATTATTGAATCAGATGTCGGAGCCAGACGTTTTGATTCAGGAACCTCATAGCTTTTTTTCTTAAAATAATGTTTTTCTTTTATTCCTGTTATGAAACTTTCCGGACCAAAAAATGATGGGAGCTTCTTTAAAGAAAACAGCCTGGTAATCTCTTCTGAATCATCTTTTTGCATAAATTCAATAAATTGTTTCAGCCTGCCTTGTTTTTTTGGGGTTATCATGGAAAAAATATAATCTTTATGTAACCAATTCCACTTTTTCGCATATGAAAGATAAGCTTTGTAGCTGCTCCATTCATAATCCGGCATATCTTTAACCATACCTGCTTTTACCGGGTTCTTATGTATATATCTCACAAGTTGCAGAAGATGGCTGTCATTACAGACAAGAATCGACTTGTACCTTCCCCTGAAAAGCTGTCCATCAAATTCATGCCTCCTGTTATATCTCTGAGTATATACGCTGTTCAAATACCTCATGCACCTTGATATATTTCCATCTGGTGTTTGGAGCAGAATGTGATAATGATTTGCCATTAAACAGTATGCAGCTATATTTACATTATACATTTCAGATATTTCAATGAGCAGTTCAATAAACATTAAATAGTCATGTTTATCTGAAAAAATGGATTCGGACCGTCTCCCACGGTTCATTACATGATACCATGCTCCTGGATATTCTATTCTAAGTGGACGTGACATGTTGTAACATATAACATTTTATCTGACATGGGTCAATAGTAGACTTGACCCCATTTTTTTAAAGATCGCCAAAAATCATACGGAATGACTGGGCGCTGTTAACTTTGCCAAAGAGTTTTGCAATGGCGCTGGCAGAAAAATAGCCGGTTACAATATCAACCCTGCCGTTTTCAACATAGTCTGCTAATAGATCAAAAACTCTAAACTGGCTGTTTTCATTTGGCCTTGTCTTGTTATCGAGAAGCATATTTTATCCCCGCTCAAGAAATTAGTCTATTCAGAAATATTTTGCTTATTAATATTAAAATTCAGAACTTCGGATAATAACGATACAGCTATCATATTAATATTACATGCACTTAATCATCGTCACCCGTTTTATTATCTGTAAGCTCTGATAATGAAAAATCGAATTCCTGAACTTCTACCATGTCGATTTTACGATAACGACCTACGTTAGTGTAGAACGTTCATAAAATTGGACGTTGTCTTTTCCCTCGCACTTTTCGTGATGAAACAAGCGCCAATTGCACAAAATTTGGGTATCCTCACCTCGCCATCTAATTAACGCAGTTGCATAATAGCTCTTTCATCCCTAAAACCGAGCACCCTCATCCGAAAAAACATCCGTGTGGATCTGCATCTATTTCTGCAACCAACTCAGCAAAATCTCGAGACGACTCAAATGGGCCATATTTGTGCCACTTCATATCAGCCCTTTGCCAGTATAACTTCCAGATATTTTGGCTCCTTATGAATTTAAGTTTTGCGCAAGGCAGCCGGGTTTGTTCATTCGGCGCTTTCCATCGAGGACGGATTTCAAAAAGAATTATGTCCTGATTTTCTATTTTATATTCATATCGCAATTTGTCTCTGATATGCTCAGGCGACCTCTTCTTACATAGTGCACCAACAAATTTGCTTATCTTGTGTATCTCTATTTCTGTAAATGCCATAATTTACTCTTTCCTTTCGTAACATCTGAAAAATAAAAAACCCCGCCTCTGTTTGAGAGATACGGGGTTTTGTAATTATCTGCCATCGTCAGGATCTTCTTGTGTCTATCGGCTGTTTCTATCACATATCGCCAGTCGGGCGAGATGTCTCTTTCAGAGAGTTTTAATTTCATTATCTTTTTTCTTTTTTGGTGATATATACATAGACCTGTAAATTAAAAATAGCAATAAATATCAATGACTCTCGACGAGAGTTGTTGAGCACATTCAAGGATAGTTTCTACGGCAGGAGCGACAGCCACTGGTATGCCGGAGCAATTAGATTGGAATGGTGGGATTAAAACAGGATAAAAATTCACGCCGGCTGTGCAATTTTTACTGCTGTCCTTTGATATATTTTGCCATTTTTAAGTGTATATGACATTTTTATGGTTTTCAGGCGGCCCTGGGCAAACAGTTGAATGCATTCCGGGTAAAGCTCCCACTCTAACTTTAAACCCTTTTCCATGATCGAATCCAATGTATCATCCTCATTAATCTGAAATGCCTTCTGAGCTATTATAGGCCCGGAGTCTTCGCCATAATCGATAAAGTGCACCGTGCAACCTCCCACCTTACATCCGTATCGGAATGTGTCACCATATCCATCAACTCCGGGAAAGGCTGGAAGCAGGGCAGGATGGATATTCATAATACGCTTAACACCAGGATCAGTATTTACCCTGTCAATGAAATATGGGGTAAGATTTCTCATAAAACCGGCAAGAATAAGAAGGTCAAACGGATAAGATTTCATCTCTTCAAGAAGCTTTGCCTCGACAACAGCCCTTGTAATTAAAAAAGACCTTACCTTTTCAGTGGATGTATTGTCCGGAAAAATGGACTGTTTGGCTAATATATCGTCCATATCAAAATCATCCGGCAATACAATCTGCTCAGGCTCTTTTTTATAATCCTCTATTATCGATTTGTAGTTAACAACAAATGCAGGGATCTTGTGCTTAACACCTCTTTCAAGCCCACGCGCTTCAAGGTTATCCGATCCCACAAATACCATTTTTCCATCTATCCTGCCTGATTCACAGGCATCAATAATAGCCTGAAGGTTTGTGCCGCCTCCTGATATTAAAGCGCCGATACTTATTTTTTTGCCCATTGATTATGCCTCTCTCTGGATAAAACCGGTTATAAAGTAATTATTATATGAAAGTAGGTAGCAAAACCGATTTTATATGTCAATTGTCAGTATTTTATCAGTCAGAAAATCCATCAATATTGACAACGCTCATTTGTATTATTATAATTGATTTTTGTGGTGAGATATTTTATTGTATTTTTTTTTGTAACTACATAATACCTAAATTGAGCGTTTTTTTACTCGATCTGCACCGATCTCTTGCGCATCAAGGATTCGTGAAAATTCTCAACATATCCACGGGTATGCCTGTGGTTTTCGCAAACCCTTATGCATCAAGATCTCAGCACATATCTTCGCAATAAATCGCTCAACTTAGTTATAAAGATCTGTAACCGTTCACCGTTCAAAGTTCACGGTTCAAAGGT
>CBDAFK010000061.1:0-10595 GCA_965195235.1 uncultured Desulfobacterales bacterium
AAAATTAATAACTCAAGTTTCGCGCCCTTTTTATCTATCAAATCCTCTATGCGGCAAGGGCCAAAATAAATTTTTAAAGCGAAATATTAGACCTTAAGCTTCGACAACGGCACCAATAACAAGCATTAATACAATGCTTAAAACCACGTATGAATTCAGTAAGTTATATATTCTTTGTGCCTGTCCCTGGCACAAGTCATGGAGTGCTGGTTAAAAAAGACCGATGAATCATTTCGCTTGAAAAATTGAATTTGGCTCTTTTACCGCCTTGACTTTGATAGAAATCAAGGGTGCGAAACTTGAGTGAATTATTATAATTGGAAATGCCTTTAATGCAAGAAAAAGATCAAGCCGTAAAAAATATCGTTTTTTTGGCGATGTTGAGAGCTTGGCTTTGGAGTTTAAGAAAACCGTCCAAACAGTTGGACAGCGTCCATTATTCTGCACAAAAATACACTTTTCACCTGTCAGTCCAGCCTGTCTTGCCATTAATAATTAATTGTTAATACAATTAGTTATCATTTCGCATCATTAGCCATCCTCTTTGGTATACTTCCTGCTTATAAATAAGGTGATTTAAAGTTGATGGTTTGTAAAAAATCTGACTTTGCCTTGGGAAAATCAGGGTTGCAGACCTTTGAAAGAGTCTTATGGCGTATAAAATTCTGGTCGTAGAGGATGAAGAGAACATGCGGGTGCTCTTTAAACGGGTGCTGGGCAAAGCAGGTTACGATGTTGAGTGCGCAGGCTCAGGAGCGGCAGCGCTTCGACTTGCCGCAGACAGGCCCTTTGATCTGGCTGTCGTCGATGTTTGCATGCCGGAGATGGACGGAATCGAAGTGCTGGCAAAGCTCAAAGACATTAACAGTCAAATGCCGGTAGTTATGATATCAGCCTATCCGTCGTGGGGTAAAAAAGAGACCGCAAAGCGCATGGGCTGTGCGGACTATTTATCAAAACCAGTGGACATGAAATACTTAAAGGAACTTATTAAAAAAGAACTAGGATTATGAGGATTAAGGATTAAGGATTAGAGGATTAATTGAGAAGTTATTGACCGACAATCAATAATCTGAAGCTAATCCTTATCCCTTTAATCCTTACCCCTCTAATCCTTAATCCTCTAATCCTTTAAGGAAGGAGGTGATATGGTGGGAAACGTCAGAACAATGGAGATCGATGACCAGCCCCAACAAATGAGTGATGTCCAGGAAAGTACCATGTACCGTAATAGAAAACATGTGCAAAAAAGGCCGCTGGGAATTACGCTGCTTGGTATTTTCATGCTGGCCGGCGGTATGTTCTGCATATGTGCAGGGCTTTCGGAGAGTCCGGCAGGGATTTTAGGAATGGTTGTTTCAGGAACACCGGCAGTTGTGATCCATTTTCTCCATGCTGGAGTCAGTTTGTATATATTTACCGGGTTCCTGAAATTAAGGAAAAACGCATGGACTGTGTACATGATATTTTTTGCATTCGGCATTACAAATAACCTGATAACAATGATGTCGTCAATCTCGGTCAACCAGTTGGCGACCGTCATGCTCATGTGTCTGTTCGGATATTATGTTCATGGCAAAAAAGAGATATTCGTTAATTAGTGCCCCGCCTTTCCCAAGAGATGAGGTGAGGTGAGGATAAAAAGGTTAATAATAGTAGATAAGGAGGGAAGCATAAAATGGAACATGGAGCTACAGTATCAACACAACACAAGCCTTTTTCCTGGCCGTGGTGGAAAGGATCACCCGGGCAGATACCGATTGTCATAGCCGGTCTTATTATCTTTTTTGTTACGCTCGTTTACATAATTCCCACACCTCAGAGCATGATAGACCTCGTGCAGCAGGAAAACGTCAAGGGCTCCAAATACATGTCAGGCACCAGCAATTTCATGGATTCGTACAACAAGCTTATGAAAACCGATTTTACCCCCGAGGAAGTGGCACACAAGATGATGCTGTGCGTGGCCATGCTTTTTACCATTGCTCTTCTCTGGGGCACGGAGGCGATATCTCTGGCAGCAACCGACATCCTGGTCGGGGTTATTCTGTATATTTATATGATTTTGCCTCTCAATGAGATATCGAAAGCCTACATGAAGGATGCGGTATTCTTTATCCTCGGCGTGCTTATCCTGGCCGCTGCAGTGGGCGTAACAGGGCTTGACAGGAGAATCGGCAATATCCTTCTCGGCAAGATCAAGGGATTGAAAGGTTTTTGTTTTATCTTCTTTCCGGTTCTGGCTGTAGTTTCCGGTTTTCTTTCAGAACATGCCCTGGTTGCCCTTTTGTGTCCAATCCTTGGCCTTGTATATCTCGAAGGAGAAAAAGCAGGCTGTAACAAGAAACAGCTTCATGCCCTGGCCTGCACCCTGTTTTTAGGGATATGTTTTGCCGCGAACGTGGGCGGCTCAGGATCACCTGCGGTTGGCGGCCGCGCGGCTATCATGGTAGGTTATTTCAGCGACTATGGCCTGCCCATGAGCTTTGGCCGGTGGATGATGTACGGCCTGCCTGTGGTCCCGTTTCTTGCCCTGGCCTGTGGTGCGTGGATATATATAGTCGTGGGTCGCAAGACTGGCCCCGCCCTGACGATGGACGTGGGCAGTGTGATGAGAAAAGGCGTTGAGGGCATAGGCCCTTTGCGGGGAAAAGAGCTTACCATGGCTATTTTGTTTGCTGCCCAGGTTGTCCTCTGGATGGCTGCCAGCGCGGTGATTGGCCTTGGCGGCTCTACCATGTTAATTGTGTTTTTGATCCTTGTAACAAAATTGATGACATGGGAAGATGTCCAGCAAAGGGTGCGCTTTGATGTTGTGGGGCTCTATGCAGGAGCCTGCGCCATGGGTATCGCCTTGAAATACACGGGCGCGGGTGTGTGGATAGCCCAGAACTTTGTGAATTTGCTGCCGGAGACTTTCCACACAGGCATGGGTATCGTGGTAGCATCGAGCCTGATCACTACTATTGCGACTAACTTCATGAGTGACGGGGCGGCAGTCGGCGCCCTCGGTCCTGTAGTGCTTCCCATGGCCGCCATAGGAGATGTACATCTGTGGAAGGTAGGGCTTGCCTGCTCATTCGGGTCTTCCTATGCTCACGCTATGATCGTCGGCACCGTAAACAACGCTATTGCCTACGGGATGGCAAAACATCCGGAGACAGGAGAGCAGCTTCTTGTGCCCATTGACTTTGTCCGCATTGGTCTTCCCTTTGTATTTATATCAATGGCGATACTCTGGATAGTGGCCTTCTTTGGATACTGGCAGTTTCTGCCCTGGCCTGAGGTTACAGGTTAAATGATAAGTGCCGGTGGCCGCTTCTTTTAAATATATTGCCTGGATATGTTGCTAATCCCAAAAAAGGGCGCTATATACAGATAGAATTTTTGCAAAGCAATAAAAGCAAGGCAAGGCTTGCAACAATTTTTTTGCAAAAATCGACATGAGGCAAGTCCCGGAGTTTGCTTAAGCAGATTAATAAGGAGGAATACTAATGAAAGAGTTTAGGGTGTTGGTCGTAGATGATGAGGATGATTTTCGCGAAACATTTATAGAGCGTCTTCAAATGAGAGAACTTAATGTTACCGGTGCGGAAAGCGGGGAAAAGGCGCTGCAAATTCTGGATAAACAACTCTTTGATGTGGTGATCCTGGATGTCAAAATGCCGGGTATGGACGGTGTGGAAACTCTTAAGGAAATGAAAAAAAAGAGGCCGCTCATGGAGGTGATCATGCTCACCGGCCACTCAACTGTGGAATCGGCCATTGATGGGCTGAAACTTGGAGCCTTTGATTACATCATGAAACCCGCAGATTTCGATGAATTATTGGAAAAGATGACCCTGGCCTATGAGAAGAAAAAGGCCCATGAGATGAAAATCCAGGAGAGCAGACTCCGTGAGCTGGAAGGCCATCCAGGACGGGTTTTCGAACATGTCAAAACTAAATAGACTGCTTACGATTCAGATATCCTGGTTGCGTTTTTTCAGGTTATGGTAAAATATTACATGGAGGCTTATAATGGCAACTAATACAGAAAGAAAAGTAAAGGATCTGATGATTCCGCTTGAAGATTATGATAGTATATCTTCAGATAAACCGCTCAGGGATGCTTTTGAACTTATGGCCAAAACAGGACATCACGCTATTTTGGTTATTGGCGAAAACAATGAGCCAATAGGACAACTGTCTTATAGAGATGCCATCATAGCATTGGAGCCCAAATATGCTGCCAGCAAGTGGGGGCATGCCTGGTTTACGCCGGAAGCATTTGAAAATTATCCTGTTTTTTATTATGATGGTGAGTTTTCAGGACGATGCAAGGCGCAATTAAAGAAATCTGTCAAAGATGTTATGTCTTCATTTACGATCAGCCTGAATGAAGACGCTACTCTATCCGAGGCTGTTCACGTCATGGTAAACAAAAATGTAGGGCGGCTGCCGGTATTGTCCGGCAAAAAGTTCCTGGGAATGATCAGGCTCGTGGAGATCTTTGAAGAGATAAAAAAGGTTGTTCTGGCCCAATAAATGGTCTGCCCGGGCAAGGCAGTAAAACATCAATTGTGCAAAATTGACATAACATATCTATGTAGGGTGCATTCTATGCACCACCATGGTGCATAGAATGCACCCTACATAATTTATTGAAATTACAAAGTGTTCAGCCTTAAGTTGGTAGCCTTCTCGCAAAAACAAAAAAACCAGGTTTTTTAAAAAAACCTGGTTTTTTTTGTTTTTATGTATTGTTTTTAAAGCCTTGATGGTGGTATTTTACTTTTATGTTTGGATTAAAACAATTTTTCAAAAAACTGCTGAAGGATGATACCCAGAAGATCTCGGTTGATACTATTCGGAATACCTTTACAAACAGATATTTGAATTTTAAGACCCTTCTAAGCACAAATAACGAGGTGTTGGAACTCATAACCGACATGGAACAGGCCTTTTCGGGAAACCGCACTTTCGGCATGGCCTTTATCCGGGCGAACTGCACAGCAATTTCAGTCAATATATATAAGATCATCAAATGCTTAAATGAGATAGCAAATGATAAATATAAAGAACTTCTAAGTGTATTTGAAGGTATTCTTCCAAAAATTGAAAGGGAGTTACAACAGAAAAAGTTAGAGACCGGAGGCGAATTAGTTCTTCCGCTTGAGAGGGTCGATAAAACTATGGCTGATTATGTTGGAGCCAAGATGGCAAATCTGGGCGAGGTTAAAAATGCTGTTGGTTTTTCTGTGCCCGAGGGTTTTGTCATCACAGCCGCAGCCTATGAGCGCTTCATGGAATACGGCAGTCTGCATGATGAGATTAACCGCCAGATTCAATCCCTGGATCCGGCCGATATCGCCCGGCTTCATGAAACCAGTTCCGCGATCCAAAATCTTATCGTTAATGCACCCTGCCCCCCGGAACTTGAAGATGCCATTATGAAGGCATACACAGACTTAATGAAAAAAACAGGTCATGATCTTCATGTTTCCATGCGCAGCAGCGCTCTTGGAGAAGATACTAAGAACGCCTCTTTTGCCGGGCAGTATCGTTCCGTACTCAACGTGGCCAGGGAGAACCTGATCCTTTCCTACAAGGAGATTATTGCCAGCAAATATTCGGTTCCTGCCGTTTCCTATCGTTTAAACAAGGGATTTCGTGATGAAGATATTATTATGAGTGTCGGCTGTATGACTATGGTCGATGTCAGGGCCGGTGGCGTCATGTATTCTGCAGATCCTGGTAATATACGTCATGAGTGTATTATAATTAATGCTGTCTGGGGACTTGGCAAGTCAGTGGTGGATGGAAGTATGGCCCCGGACCTTTTTATTCTTTCCAAAAAAGATCCGAAAATTATATTGAAAAGTAAAATCAGCGCTAAGGGACAACAGCTTGTTTCCGGCACTTTAGAAGGAATACATCTTGCAGATGTGGCCGGAGAACAGGCGAATAATCCGGCAATTACAAATGAACAGTCTGCTTTGTTAGGCGCAATTGCCCTGCGCCTGGAAAAACATTTTGGCGATCCCCAGGATATTGAATGGGCATTTGAACCTGACGGCAGCGTCTCGATTTTACAGAGCCGGCCGCTGATGGTGCTTGGCGAAGAACTGACAGGGATTCAGGATATTCCCGGATCAAAGGTTGACCCTGCTACAGTAATCCTGTCAGGCGGTGTAACAGCCAGCCCTGGAGTGGCCAGCGGCCCTGCCTTTGTGGTTGAAACAACTGTAGATATGCTGCAGTTTCCCTCAGGGGCCGTACTTGTGACCAAAAATCCCCTGCCTCAATGGGCAGCGCTCTTAAATAGCGCTGTTGCTGTCATTACAGACAACGGAGGCGTCACCGGTCACCTGGCGGCTGTGTCTCGCGAATTCAATATTCCCGCTCTTCTTGGAACTTCAACTGCTACGAGATATATCCATAATGGAGACCTCGTTACAGTCGATGCGACCGGTCGCACAGTCTATGCCGGCAGAGCCGAATACCTCCTTGAAAAGGCGGCTGAAAAGACAAGCTTGATGAAAGGAAGTCCTGTTCATAACACACTCGGAAATATCTTAAAATATGTTGCGCCGCTCAATCTTACCGATCCGGATGCATCAAATTTTACACCTGAAGGATGCCGGACTATACACGACATTACCCGTTTCGCTCACGAGATGTCCCTGCAAGAGCTTTTTGGGTTCAAAAAGGATTCTTCTTTCCCGGAGCATTTAGCCAAAAGACTGGTTATTGATATTCCTATGCAGTGGTGGGTTATTGATCTATGTGATGGTTGCAGAGAAGGAATAAGTGGGGATACGATCAGACTTGAAGATATAATATCCGAGCCAATGCTGACCTTGTGGGAGGGGATAACGGCTGTACCCTGGAAAGGCCCGCCTCCGATAGATACAAAAGGATTTTTTTCCGTTATGTATGGAGCGACAATAGACAGGAGTCTTGTTCCAGGCATGCGTTCACGTTATGCTGACCGTAATTACCTTATAATATCCAAAAATTTTTGTCATCTCAGCTCGCGATTCGGTTTTCATTTTTCGACTGTGGAGGCTTTTTTTGGCGAGAAGGTAGCGGAAAATTATATCTGTTTTAATTTTAACGGCGGGGCTGCTGATGATGTCCGCAAAGCGCGAAGAGCCAACCTTATTAAATTGATTCTGGAAAAATTCGATTTTTGGGTTAAGATCAAGGGCGACGCACTCTTTGCCAGGCTGGAGCGGCAGGAAATACCTTTTTTAAAAGAAAGATTAAAGGTTCTCGGCCATCTTGTAATGCACACGAGACAGTTGGATATGGTCCTGTCCAACAGCGGAAGGGTAAACAAATACCTCGAAGAAATACTAAAAGAACTTTCTTCATTTGTGAATGTTCCCCAATAATGCAATAAAAGGTTGTACTTAGCTTTCGATAGTTTTTAGAGGTATAATTTAAATTATCAATTCTATGAGCCAAAGTGCCTAAAAGGCACTTATAAGAGGATTAGACATGAATCAGAAAAAGGAGTTACACACATATTATACCCGTTTGCGGTTAAAGGTCATGGGTATCATTTTTTTGATAGCTTTTGTTCCCCTAATACTTTTAGGCGGGACTACTTACTATTACTATAGCACCACGTGCAAGGAAAAGATCAAAAACGAATTAAAATTTGTAATGAAAAACAAAAAAGGCACCATTGATCTTTTTCTAAATGACAGGGCTAACTGCTTAAGAGTTCTGGCTTATACACATCGCTTTGACTACTTGAAAAAAAAAGAAAGCTTGAATAATGTTTTTCAGTTGTTAAAAATAGTTGACAGCGCGTTTCAGGATCTGGGCGTGATCGACGATGATGGCAAACAGGTTGCTTATATTGGGCCCTATTACTTAACGGGTAAACAATACAGTACGGCAGGCTGGTTTCATGAAGTCATGAAAAAAGATATCTATATCAGCGATGTCTTTCTTGGTTTTAGAAACGTTCCCCATTTCATCATTGCCGTAAAAAGAATAGAAGATGGAAAGCCGTGGATATTACGCGCGACCATAGACATAAACATGATAAATCATTTTATGAGCACAGCCCTTTCGGGTAAATACGGCGTTGACGCATATATCCTGAGCAGGGAAGGTATCTATCAGATATGCGGCGCTGACAAGGACAGGATACTGACAAAATCCGATTTCCAAATGCCTTCCGTCTTTCAAGGCATAAAAGAAATGGAAGGGTGCCGGGAAGGAGAAGCTCTACTTTGTGCCAGTACCTGGTTAAAGAACAACGACTGGCTGATGGTAATCCAAGAGGATTTAAAACATGAGATGTGCCCCATGGTTCATGTTAAAAATACCGTTCTTTTTATCTTTATCATCAGCTCCTTTATTATCATTATCAGCACCATTGTTATTACCATGCGGGTATTTGCACGGTTGGAAAAAGTGGACAGGGAAAAATCACAACTTAGAGAGCAGCTTGTTCGCTCTGATAAATTAGCGGCTATCGGTAAATTAGCAAGCGGTATTGCTCACGAGATCAACAATCCCCTGGCTGTTATCTCTGAAAAGGCCGGCTTGATGGGAGACCTGCTGACCCAGGAGGATCTAAAGAATAGTCCTAATTACAGTAAGTTGGTCAAGTCTACCCAGGATATCAAAAAACATGTTCAGCGGGGGAAGAAAGTTATCAGTCGTCTTATGGGGTTTGCCCGCAAGGAAGATATCGCGCATGAAAGTGTAGATATAAACTCTGTTCTGGATGAAACCCATGATTTCTTGAACAAAAAGGCAATGTTTCAGAATATAGCCATAATGAAAGAACTTCAGCCTGACCTGCCGAGTATAGTTACTGACGGGTCGCAATTACAACAGGTTTTCATCAACATTGTGGACAATGCTATAGGTGCGATTAATAGAGATGGCGTGATACGTCTCATTACAAAGGGGCAGGACGGGGGCGTTCTGGTCTCTATTGCTGATACGGGGCCGGGTATGCCGGAGGAACTTCAAAAAAAGATTTTTGATCCGTTTTTTACGACTAAACTGGTCGGTAAAGGTACGGGCCTGGGACTTTCCACCAGTTACGATATAGTTGAAAAATTAGGTGGCCGGCTTACGGTCGAAAGCGAAGTCGGCAAGGGGACAACATTTTATATTACGCTGCCTCCTTCTTGTGAGGTCGAGTAGTCGAGTGGTCGAGTGGTCGAGTAGGGAAAGATGAAGAAACAGATGTCAGATGTCAGATGTCAGAGGTCAGAGGTCAGAGGTCGGAAAAACAGCAACCCAATATTCCTGAACCCTGAACCTTTGTTTCTCATTGGGTGTTTGTTTTTTTATTCAATTTTAGAATAATTTGAGGAGCGGAGTGACATCATTATTGGACGTTGGACGTTCAATGTTCCTGTCTGCGTGCGGACACGCACAGGCAGGCGACGTTGGATGTTCATCTTTTGAGTAGTCGAGTGGTATCAGTAATAACGCGAAGCGATTAACCTTGAACCGTGAACGGTTAGGAAATATAATATAAAGGAGATAGAAAAAAATGCAGGGAATTAGGATGTTGTTGGTCGATGACGAGGACGACTTTAGAATAACTCTTGCTGAGAGGCTGAAATTAAGGAAAATAGATGTCACGGATGCAGGAAGCGGCAAGGAGGCTATAGAGCTGGTCAGACAAAAGTCTTTTGACGTAGCTGTTATAGACGTTAAGATGCCGGGAATCGACGGTATTGAAACCCTTAAGCAGATCAAGCAGATCCAGCCGGCCATGGAGATTGTTATGCTTACCGGACATGCCTCGATCGAGTCTGGTATTGAAGCCATGAAATTAGGCGCTTATAATTATATAATGAAACCTTGTGATATCGACGAACTGCTTATCAAAACCGGAGATGCTTACCAACATAAACTGCTCAAGGAAAAAGAAAAAATAAAAGGAGAAATGCAAACAAAGGCTTGAAATCTCTCAAGAGCGCGACCAGGGCTGTGGACCAAAACAATTGGAGTTTAACAAAACCGTCCAAACAGTTGGACAGCGTCCATTATTCTGAACAAAAATACACTTTTCTCCTATCAGTCCAGCCTGTCTTGCCATTAATAATTAATTGTTAATACAATAAGTTATCATTTCGCATCGTTAGCCATCCTCTTTGGTATACTTCCTGCTTATAAATAAGTTGATTTAAAGTTGATGCGCTCGTAAAAAGTCGAAAAATGTATTTTTTGTCATTCCGGCGAAAGTCGGGATCCAGTATTTTCAGTTAGTTGTAACTACTATGGACTCCGGTTTTCACCGGAGTGACGACTTTCAAATAACTCGTTTGGCCGAATTTAATATAACTCGTTGATTTTTCTATTTTTTCGTTCCCATGCTCCAGCGTGGGAATGCATACCATATGGGTTTCCACGCTGGAGCATGGGAACCAGGCATGCACGTAACCCGTAGGGGCTGGTTTACCCCGCCCGATAAATGATAATGCTGCGGGATATCATTCCAATTTTAACAAACTGGTAATACTCGACTACTCGACTATCCCTTCAAGTCTGTTTTTAATAAAATCAACAAAAGCATTTTCATCCTCTCCGAGGGAAAGCTCTATGCCGACAACAACAAGTTCTACAGG
>CBDAFK010000062.1:0-5316 GCA_965195235.1 uncultured Desulfobacterales bacterium
GCCATAACGACCTTGGCCTTGCCACAGCCAATACTCTTGCGGCAATATGCGCCGGAGCAAGACAGGCTGAAGTTACAATAAACGGAATCGGAGAAAGGGCAGGAAATACATCTCTTGAAGAGATGGTAATGGCTCTGCATACAAGACCCAATTATATCCCGCTATCAACCAATATTAACACTGAACATATCTATCCGACAAGCCGGCTTGTAAGTATGATAACAGGAATTATTGTGCAGCCGAACAAGGCTATTGTCGGAGCCAACGCATTTGCACATGAAGCAGGTATTCACCAGGATGGCATGTTGAAAAACCCCATGACATATGAGATTATGAAGCCTGAAACCATAGGTCTCAGCGCCAGCAAGCTTGTATTGGGCAAACATTCAGGAAGACATGCCCTGCGCTCACATTTAAAAGAGCTGGGATACGATCTCTCAGACGAAGAATTACAACTTGTCTTTAAAAAATTCAAGGAGCTTGCGGATAAGAAAAAAAATATTGTGGATGAGGATCTTGAGGTTCTTGTCACGGAAGGTATATTACGAACTGCCGATATCTTCTGTCTGGAATATTTGCATGTGATAAGCGGGACAACGGTTCTTCCAATGGCGAGTGTTAAGCTTACAATAAATGGACGACCTTTGCAGGGCGCAGGTTATGGAAACGGCCCGATTGATGCTGCTTTTAACACAATAGCAAAACTTACAGGGACGGGATCGGAGCTCTTAAGATTTTCTGTATGCGCCCTGTCCGGCGGTACAGATGCACAGGGCGAGGTAACTGTGCGCTTAAATGAGGATGGGCTTATTGCCCTTGGCAGAGGGGCTGATCCTGACATAATTACTGCCAGCGCAAAGGCTTATATTAACGGGCTGAACAGGCTGGAATACTTAAAAGCCCATCCGGTAATTTCATCGGAAGCATTGTAATTTGGCCATCAGGTTTGAAGTGTTCCGATAATATCTGTTACCCGCGAAATATTTCTTTTTATAAGAAAAGCTTCTATTCCTTCAATAATGTCAATTGTGGCATGGGGGTTAATTAAATTCGCAGTTCCGACCTGAACGGCAACCGCTCCTGCTATTAAAAACTCAAGCGCATCATCTGCGGTCATTATGCCCCCAACCCCTATTACAGGGATATTAACCTTTTGAACTACCTGCCATACCATGCGCAAAGCTATTGGTTTAATTGCCGGGCCGGAGAGTCCTCCGGTTATATTTGCAAGCTTTGGCCGCCTGGTTTCAATATCTATAGCCATGCCGGTTATCGTATTAATTAATGATATAGAATCTGCGCCTGCATCCTCCACACTGCGGGCAATAAGCGTAATATCGGTCACATTGGGAGTAAGTTTCACCATAACAGGTTTGCCCGTATTGCCTCTTACAGCCTTTACTACTTTACAGGCTGTATGGGGATCGGTTCCAAATGCGACTCCTCCTGCCTTTACATTGGGGCATGAGATATTGACTTCAATACCTGCTATTTCTTCAATATTATCAATGCGTGAGGCAAGTTCCGCATATTCCTTTATGTCTTTACCATAAATGTTGATAAAGACAGGCGTTGAGAGTTGTTTGAGGAACAGGAGCTTTTCTTCAACAAATGATGTAAGCCCGACATTTTCAAGGCCAATGGCATTGAGCATGCCGCATGGAGTTTCAACTATCCTTGGCGGCGGATTGCCTCTGGATGGTTTAAGCGATAAACCCTTGACAATAATAGCCCCCAGCCGGTTCAGATCAACAAGATCATCAAACTCCCTGGCATACCCGAATGTGCCGGATGCCGTCATCACCGGATTTTTTAGTTCTATTCCTCCGATATTTACTTTAAGATCGGCTTTGTTTTTCATTAATCAATCCTTCAAACACTAAAGACCCGCTTAATTTAGAATCGGTCAAGACTGATGAACTCGTAAAAAGTCATTTGTGAGCGAGATTGAGCAGTTTTGGGAAAAGATTTAGATTGAGCCTGGCGTTAAAAATTGCAAGCTGTTTGAGGCCGTTAGGCCGAGTTCTTGCAATTTAGACAGGATTAATCTAAATCCCAAAAATGCTCACGGAGCGAGCAAATCGTACTTTTTACGAGTTCATCAAGACTTGCAGGTGCAATATAACACGCCAGCCTTAATTGCAAGCTTCTATATTCTTTCATGCATGGCAGGAGTATTTTTACTATAATCGGCAAGGGGTGGATATGGAATATCTAATTACTAAAGTTTCACACCCTTTTTATCTATCAAATCCTTTAGGCGGCAAGGGCCAAAATAAATTTTTAAAGCGAAATATTAGGCCTTAAGCTTCGACAACGGCACCAGTAACAAGCATTAATACAATACTTAAAACCACGTATGAATTCAGTAAGTTATATATTCGTTGTGCCTGTCCCTGGCACAAGTCGTGGAGTGCTGGTTAAAAAAGACCGATGAATCATTTCGCTTGAAAAATTGAATTTGGCTCCTTTACCGCCTTGGCTTTGATAGAAATCAAGGGTGCGAAACTTGAGTAATTATTTTCAATTTGATTTGAAATAGCTTGCTTTTAATTAAAAAGTAGGTTAATGCAAAAATAATCATGAAAGTTCGTCGTTATTGGCGGGCTGGTTTTACTCTGAGGGAAAGATCCATTTGTCAAAAGTGGTACCTGAAGTTTGGAACAATGAAAATTTATTTGAAAGGAGGGTGTTACTATGACTAATGGAATTGTAAAGTGGTTTAATGAGCGCAAGGGTTACGGCTTTATTGAGCAAGAAGATGGACCGGATGTATTTGTTCATCATTCAGGAATCAATGCAACAGGTTTTAAGTCGTTGAACGAAGGCGACCGGGTTACCTTTGACATAGAGCAAGGGCAAAAAGGCCCTGCTGCCGTAAATGTCACTGTTGTTTAACTAACTATTTTCAAAAAAAGAAAGGGCATTCCATTGAATTATATGGTATGCCCTTTTCTATTGCAGTTGTTCACTTAATCGTAATAATTTAGCGCTTTGAAAATTTGGCTGTTTTCGTTGAGATATTGCTAATTCGAAAAAGCCTTATTTGAATATCGAATGTCGAACAAAGAATTTCGAATGATGAATTGCCTGCCTGTGCGTGTACGCACGCAGACAGGTGGAATCGCTACGCTCTATTTTTTATAGTAGTAAAAATGATAGAATACCTTACTTCGACATTCATAATTCCTTGTTCGATATTCTGCGGTTCAAAACAAATCCGTAAATTTGAATTCGTTTTAAAAAGCTAAAGTGTTACACTTAATCAAGGAGTTATAATCCATGCTGAGGAGGAATTATTTATGAATAAACTTAAATGGGACAGCCCACCCGAGATGCAAATTGATACAAGCAAAACGTATATGGCGAAAATTGAGACCAGCAAGGGCATTATTGAATTAGAACTCTATTCTGAACATGCACCCAAAACGGTCAACAACTTCGTATTCTTAGCGAAAGAGGGATTTTACGATGGCATATCGTTCCACCGGGTGATCGGCGATTTCATGATCCAGGGTGGAGATCCGACAGGCACGGGTGGAGGCGGCCCTGGCTATAGTTTTGAAGATGAAGTAGAGGAGAATCCTTTGACACACGAAAAAGGAGTAATTTCGATGGCGAACGCCGGGCCAAACACGAACGGGAGTCAGTTCTTCATTACGCATTCACCCCAGCCGCATTTAAACGGGAAGCACACAGTGTTTGGGAAGGTGATGACCGGTCAGAATGTCGTAGATTCAATTCGACAGGGCGATAAAATGGAGCGGATAGAAATAAATGTGGTTTAGACGTGCTTTTTTGCTGATCGATACTAATTAACTTGCGTGGTTGGTTGTCAGGTAGCGTTTTCGATCAACCCGCAGAAAAAAAGGAGTATTTTATGAATATGTATGTTGGTAATCTTTCCTACAGCGTAACCGAAGATGATCTGAAAGCTCTTTTCTCCGAATTTGGAAAAGTAGAAAGCGTTAACATTATAAAGGATAAGTTCTCAGGACGGTCAAAAGGGTTTGGCTTTGCAGAAATGCCAGACAACTCAGAAGCCGATAAAGCAATTAAAGCCTTGAATGGGACAAATCTAAAAGAGCGTGATATAAAGGTAAACCAGGCAAAGCCTCGTAGCGATCGTTCACGTAAGCCGAGGTATTAACACCTAATTGATAGTAACTATTCACATTGTTTAGGCTGTAAGCTGAAGGCTGAAGCGACCTAACAGTCTTCAGTCACTAAGTAAGTGAACGCAGAATTTGAGTTACTTATTTATGGATGTCCCCATCGCCCAAAAAAGAACAGGAAATGTTTAATGAATAATAATGCTGCAAAACCTTCTCTACCGGCTAATTTTATCCGCTATATTATAGCGGAAGATTTGAAGGCAAACAAAAACAATGGTCGTATTGTAACAAGGTTTCCTCCTGAACCAAACGGCTATCTGCATATTGGACATGCCAAGTCGATCTGTCTTAATTTTGGGATTGCCGCCGAATATGGCGGCATTTGTAATCTGCGATTCGATGATACCAATCCCGGCAAGGAGGATATCGAATATGTTGAATCAATAAAATCAGACGTCAGGTGGCTTGGATTTGATTGGGGTGACCGGCTCTATTATACATCAGACTATTTTGATCAGCTATATAAATATGCTGTTCAGTTGATAAAAAAGGGCAAAGCCTATGTATGCAGCCTGAGTGCGGAAGAAATAAGAAAGTATCGCGGCACATTAACCGAGCCTGGGAAAGACAGCCCCTGGCGCAACCGTTCAACTGAAGAAAACCTGGACATGTTTGAGAGGATGCGGGCAGGCGAATTTGAAGACGGTGAGCATGTGCTTCGGGCAAAAATTGATATGAAAGCGCCGAATTTAAATATGCGTGATCCGGTTGTTTACCGGATTAAACACATGGCGCATCACAGGACCGGCGATAAATGGTGCATTTATCCGATGTACGATTATGCTCACTGCCTTTCTGATTCCATTGAAGGAATTACACATTCAATCTGTACGCTGGAATTTGAAAATAATCGGCCGCTGTATGACTGGATATTAGACACATTAAATGTAGATTGTCATCCGCAGCAGATCGAGTTTGCTCGACTTAATCTCAGCTATACAGTGTTGAGCAAACGAAAACTCGTGAAACTGGTTGAACAGGGACATGTTACCGGATGGGGCGATCCGCGAATGCCGACACTGTCCGGCATGCGGAGACGAGGATACACTCCTGAAGCGATCCGAAACTTTAGTGAACGGATTGGAGTGGCCAAGAGGGATAGCATTGTTGACATGGCACTGCTCGAGTATTGCATCAGGGA
>CBDAFK010000063.1:0-7245 GCA_965195235.1 uncultured Desulfobacterales bacterium
CTTGAAGTTAGGGATATGGATAATTTTAAGAAAAAAATTGCTACGCTGACCGGCGGTTCAGGAGCTGTAGCCGTGCTTTTAACGGATGAGTCGATCACAGGCCAGGACAGTCATCGTCTTATTGGAGGGGTAATAAGGAGCGCCGCAGAGCATTATAAATTGTGTCGTTGGGGACCGGATACAGGAATACCCGCCGCCGGACTTAATATCATGGAAACAGATTCTGTCAGTGTGTTGCAAAATGGCGTGACTCTGGGGATAGAAACGTTCAATGATTTTAGAAAAGAGCTGTCACTACCTGATGATAAGCTGGATAAAATTATTTGTCATCAGGTGGGAGCGACCCATCAGAGAACCATGCTTGAATCTATAGGAATTCCAAAAGAAAAGGATTTTACTACCTTCGAGTTTCTTGGCAATATCGGCACCGTGTCTCTCCCCATTACCGCAGCAATAGCATCAGAACGTGAGTTTCTTGTGCCGGATGATCTGGTTGGATTTTTTGGAATCGGCAGCGGTCTTAACTGCATTATGCTGGGAGTAAAGTGGTAGTATCCTAATTGAGCCAAAGCTCAATTAGGGAGAGGTCAGAGGTCAGCATTCAGAGATCAGCAAGGGATGTACATCCAAGAAAGAAGGTATTAGTTTGGGTTGAACGAAATCCAACACATTATAAGACCTTTGCAAAACACCAATATTGTTATTGCGCCTGCCTGTGCGTGTCCGCACGCAGACAGGAGCGAAGCGAAGCAATCTCATAACACGTTGATAATCTACTCCCGTTTATAGCGGAACTCACAATGACTAAAACAGCGGTTATGCAAGGGTCTCATCAAGCTGAAGAGGGTTGCTTTTTGTGTCAAAAAAGATTGATATTTCCGCTTTTCGTCATCTATACCCGTTTAGATCTCATTTCATGAGCCTCAGAGGTTTGAAGTATCATTTTGTTGACGAGGGAACCGGCGATCCTGTTGTAATGATACACGGAAATCCAACATGGTCTTTTTATTATCGTGAGCTAATTAAAGAACTTTCAACACATTTTCGCGCAATTGCGGTCGACCATATTGGATGCGGCCTTTCCGACAAACCAGATAAAAATGGATACGATTACAGGCTCAAAAGCAGGGTAGATGATATTGAATCCCTGTTTGACCATCTTGAGTTATCACAAGGTGTTACACTTATACTCCATGATTGGGGCGGGATGATCGGCATGGCCTATGCTTTGAGGCATCCAGAAAGGATAAGTCGCATAGTGATAATGAATACCGCCGGTTTTTTCCCGCCAGGCAAAAAGATGCTTCCTTTCAGGCTGTGGCTTGTGCGGAATATAAGGCCGTTTGCAACTTTTGCGGTTCTCGGTTTTAACCTTTTTGCATATAGCGCCCTGTTTATGGCATCATACAAAGGGCTTTCCAAAGATGTTAAATCAGGGCTTATTGCCCCGTACAACTGCTGGGGAAACAGGATAGCGACCCTTTGTTTTGTCCAGGATATTCCTGTGCGCGAAAATGATCCAAGCTATGGCCTTGTAAAATATGTTGATGAAAATCTGCATAAACTTGGGAGCATTCCGATGCTTATATGCTGGGGCAAACACGACTTTGTTTTTGATATATCATACCTTGCCGAGTGGCAGCGCCGTTTTCCATATGCAGAGGTCAATTTATTTTCAGATGCAGGCCATTATGTTCTGGAAGATGAGCCCCAAAAGGTCTGTCTGCTTGTCAAAGATTTTTTAAACAGGCATCCGGTATCATGAATATTTCATCGCACCTGAAAACCATGGCCGGTCTGCAGCCGTATAAAAGAGCTGTTGTTTATCCTGCAGGCCGGGATAAATACAAAAGGGTTGCATACTCTCATCTTACATTTCTGCAACTTGACCATGAATCGGATTGTTATGCGCATGGACTGGAAAAGGCGGGGATTACGCGCGGAACAAGAACCGTTTTAATGGTAAAACCAGGCCCGGAATTTTTTTCTTTAACATTTGCGATATTCAAAGTAGGCGCTGTCCCTGTTGTAGTTGATCCGGGAATGGGAATAGGCCGCATGCTTCTGTGCCTTAAAGAAAGCAGGCCAGCCGCTTTTATCGGCATTCCGGTTGCACACGCACTTCGAACCCTGTTTCCGAAATATTTCAGGACAGTAAAAACAAACATTACAATAGGCAAACGCTGGTTCTGGGGGGGGCTTGATCTGCGACAGATCCGCAGGACTCCATGGCAATCCTATAACGCGGCTGAAACGGGCTATGATGAAACAGCCGCCATCCTGTTTACAACCGGAAGTACAGGCCCTGCAAAAGGGGCGGTATATACTCACGGCATGTTTGATGCCCAGATACGTCATATAAAATCCCACTTCAACATAGCAGAGGATGAAATTGATCTTCCCACATTCCCGCTTTTTGCCCTGTTTGATCCTGCACTGGGGATGACAGCGGTAATACCTGATATGGACCCTACAAAACCTGCGCGCGTAAATCCTGAAAGAATTGTCGAGGCCATAATAAACCAGGGCGTAACAAATATGTTTGCATCGCCCGCTTTACTGAATCGTGTCGGACGTTATGGAAAAAGCAAAGGTATAAAACTCCCATCTTTGAAAAGGGTTGTTTCAGCCGGAGCGCCTGTATCTCCATCCAATATTGAGCGGTTTGCCTCTATGTTACGTGATGACGCAGAGATCCATACACCTTACGGCGCAACCGAAGCAGTGCCGGTGATATCAATCGGAAGCAATGAAATCCTTTCAGAAACCGCAAGACTCAGCGAGCAGGGGTTCGGTATTTGCGTTGGTCGTCCTCTTGAGGAAATACAGGTTCGCATTATTAAGATAACCGATAACCCGATTAAAAAATGGTCGGACAGTCTTATGGTTTCTAGCAATGAAATCGGTGAGATTACTGTTAGCGGAGATCTTGTCACAAAACAGTATTTTGAAAACACCGAGGCAGATGCGCTTTCAAAGATTAAAGATGAAGACAGGGTATGGCACAGAATGGGAGATCTTGGATGGATGGATAAAAAGGGGAGAATCTGGTTTTGTGGTCGTAAAAGCCACCGTGTAATCACTAAAAATGGAACTCTTTTCACCATTCCATGCGAGGCGATTTTTAACAATCATCAGGGGGTGTCTCGAAGCGCACTTGTCGGAATAGGGCTCCCGCCTGAACAAAAACCGGTAATCTGCATAGAATTAGAAGCTGGAAATAAAAGGAAAAACAAAAAAAAGCTCAAAAAGGAACTTTTTGAACTCGCAATAAAAAATGTATTGACCGAAAATATTGAAACCATACTTTTTCACAGGGCATTCCCGGTTGACATAAGACACAACTCAAAGATTTTTCGTGAAAAACTGGCGAGATGGGCAGAAAAAAAGGTAAATTGAAAACGGTTTGAATTAATATCCTGTAAACCATGCCAAAAAATAATATTGAATAGCGCTAAAATGTTACAGAACGGAGATTATGAACAACGATACATTTATATCCAGAATTGCCAAAGAACAAAACATAACCAATAATCAGGTTCAGGCGGTAGCTTCTCTTCTGTCGGAAGGCGCAACAATTCCGTTTATCTCGCGCTATAGAAAAGAAGCCACGGGGAGTCTTGACGAAGTCGCTGTTACGGCGGTCAGGGACAGGCTGAACCAGTTTAGGGAACTGGAAGAACGAAAGGAAACGATTCTCAAATCTCTTGAAAAACACGGTCACCTGACGGACGAACTGCTGGGAAAGGTTCTTGCTGCGGAATCCATGGCTGTGCTTGAAGATCTGTATCTTCCTTATAAGCCAAAACGACGGACAAGGGCAATTATAGCAAAGGAAAAAGGGCTTGAACCGCTGGCGCTGATAATTTTTGAACAGAAAGGAGCAAATCCAGTCAAAGAAGCGGAATCTTTCATTGCCCATGAAAAGGGTGTTGAGTCTGTTGAAGACGCACTGGCCGGGGCCAGAGACATAATTGCAGAAATCATAAATGAGAATGATAAGGCCAGGGCCCGACTGAGGAACCTCTTTTTCACAAAAGCTGTGATTAAAAGCCGGGTTGCTTCAGGCATGGAGGAAAAAGGGGCCAAATTCAGAGACTATTTTGACTGGAAGGAACCGGTAGCCGGCGTTCCTTCTCACAGGATGCTGGCCATGAGACGGGGTGAAAGCGAAGACTTTTTGAACCTTGACATACTGCCTGACGAAGATGAGGCAACAGCTATACTTGAAAACCTGTTTGTTAATGGGGAAGGTGATGATTCCGCACAGGTAAAGATAGCCATAAAGGACTGCTACAAGCGTCTTCTTTCCAATTCAATGGAAACCGAAACCAGGCTCCACGCAAAGGAAAGGGCTGATACTGAAGCAATAAAAGTGTTCGTAGATAATCTCCGCCAGCTCCTGCTTGCTCCGCCGCTCGGAGCAAAACGCGTAATGGGAATAGACCCGGGATTCAGAACAGGGTGCAAGCTTGTCTGTCTTGACCCGCAGGGGAAACTGCTTCATTACGATACTGTTTATCCCCATATGTCTGAAAAAAAGGCTCTTGCAGAAACCGAAAAGATAAAATTCCTGTGCGAAGAGTTCGATATTGAAGTCATAGCTGTGGGAAACGGCACCGCCGGCAGAGAAACAGAAGCCTTTGTCAAGGCTGTTCCTTTTTCAAAGCCTGTGCAGGTTATAATGGTCAATGAGAGCGGCGCTTCAATATATTCCGCTTCTGAAGCGGCAAGGGAAGAATTTCCGGATCATGATCTAACGGTGCGCGGAACTGTATCAATCGGAAGACGTCTGATGGACCCTCTTGCAGAGATTGTAAAGATCGATCCCAAATCAATAGGCGTCGGCCAGTACCAGCATGATGTTGATCAAAAAGCCCTGAAACAGGCTCTTGATGATGTTGTTATGAGTTGTGTTAACGGTGTAGGTGTTGATCTGAACAGAGCCAGCGCCCAGCTCCTTACCTATGTTTCAGGCCTGAACGCAGGTATCACAAAAAACCTTATCGCGTATCGTGAGGAGAACGGCCCATTCAAGTCCAGGCGGCAATTGACAGAAGTGCCGCGTCTTGGCCCCAAAGCGTTTGAACAGTCTGCGGGTTTTTTAAGAATCATTGACGGTGAAAACCCGCTGGATGCCAGCGCGGTGCATCCTGAAAGTTACTATATTGTTGACACCATAGCCAAAGACCTTGGGGCTACGGTCGTTGATATTTTAAAAAAACCTGATGTCAGGAATCAAATTGATGTTAAAAAATATGTTACTGATTCAGTCGGAATTCCCACACTAAATGATATCCTTGATGAACTGGCAAAACCAGGACGTGACCCAAGGAAAAAATTTGAAGCATTCACGTTTGTTGATGGTATTGAAAAAATCGAACACTTGAGACCCGGGATGAAACTCCCGGGAATTGTGACAAATATCACTGCATTCGGCGCTTTTGTTGATATCGGTGTGCATCAGGACGGCCTTGTTCATATCAGCGAGATGGCAGACAAATTTATAAAAAATCCAGCGGATATTGTAAAGGTTCAGCAAAGGGTCACGGTAAGTGTGCTTGAGGTTGACCTTGTTAGAAACAGGATTTCTCTCTCAATGAAATCGCAGGCAGAGAAGTCGGGTACCGGGGTAAAAAATCCGGGCTTAAAAAAGGCTAAAAACCGTAAACCGAAATCAAAAAATAAGAACAAAAAGAACTTAAGCAGCAGGAATGCGCCGTTTAATAACCCGTTGGCAGAAGCCTTAATAAAAAGCGGACTTAAATAAATCTCTGAAACCTAAGGGCTCGGTCAAAAATAAAGCCATGCCCCAGTATTTTCCCTATGCTCAATCATTGTTTGTAAATCACAGGGTGCGTTTTACGCACCAAAAAAACTAACATGAGTCAAGAGCAGACCCCCTGCTTCTCATTAGCGGCAACTCCATATTCGATGAAGTCCGCTTGCCCACTGGATCAGCGTTTTTTTCGCAAGTTCCAGATCGCTCAGTTCTCGATCCTGATGAGCTATGTATTCATTCCTGAAGCTGTAAATGGCATCTATCACAGAAAACAAATCAGTCTGAGACACATCGGCAAAGCGGTTGCGCACAGCCTCAAAAACACCTCCGACCTTCCTTCGTGTAGTACGCACATAATTCAAACACCAACGCAAAAGTCCTATCGGCATCAATCCGTTTTGGTCCACTAAAGTTCTTTCTAAGTTTGTGGCCTGCCGCACATGGAAATTCGCCTCTCCCGTGGGCAGATTTGTCAGATTAGAACGAAAAAATTCATACTGCTTAACACGGTCTGCCGGAACATCATCCTTCAGCTCCCGCAGGAGCATGCCCCTGGCAGCTTCGTCCATCGGCCCAAGAAGCGATGTGAATACAGGAGCAAAGGACACATCATCCTTATTTTTTAAAAAATGAAATAAAGTTACAGCCTGGACTATTGCCTTCTGATATCTGGAAGGAAGTTGTTTAAATTTTACATCAGAAAGAAATGCAGATATACCGGTACCCTCCTTTGGTTCCGGTTCTCCAAATGGAAGGCTTAACTGAGGGTCTATAACCCTGGTAATCAGCCTTTTTAATGATGGCTTGCACATCCTTAGCAGGGTTTTAAGTTTATTATCACTAAGCTCTTTAAAAACATCTTGCGGAACATAAAGATAGACCCATTTAACATTATCTTGAGATGCAGCTTCACACCATCCAACAGCAGCCCTTGCCTTAAACGGAACGTCACGATCTTCGCGTCCTTTGGTCTCGATCAGAATATATTCTCTTGAGTTGATTTGCACTATAAAATCCGGCGTATAAAAAGAGAGCCTTCCTTTTTCAGAAAGATAATCAATGCGAAGCGCTTGGGGCCCGGCATTTTTACAAAACGCTTTAACATCCGGTGCATGATCGAGGAACCTGCACATAAGCGCTTCCAGTGCACGATTACACGGAACAAGATTAAAAAGCGTATGGGCAGCAAGAATTGCCGGGTTATGTTCCGAATGCGTTGCCTGAAAAGGTTTCCATTTAGAAACCGGGAATCCCTTGCTCCTCTGTTTTCTATTTTCTTTAATAGTTGTGCGGGAAAGAATAAGCGGTACGAATACAGCCCTGATATGTTCCCTCACATCGCTATCAGCAAGGCGGCTTACCAGCCGCTGGTCAAAAAGAGTTGCCTTTTCTTCAAACAGAATTTCTGTGATAAAAGTTTCTAAAAGAGGAGCCAGAATTTTGTGAGAACCGCGAAGTCCGGC
>CBDAFK010000064.1:0-6563 GCA_965195235.1 uncultured Desulfobacterales bacterium
GTGTCAATTATTCCAGTCAAGAACAGGCAAGGAATATCTTAATGTTTATAAAGAAAATGCCAATGAAAATTGGTGGGAATATGCTCTTACTTTCGCACCAGCACAGCCTCGCTTTCTTCCTATATTTTACTTTGCGGCAAAACTTTCTTGACAAAACGTGTTTTAATGGCATAAGTTTAGTCATAAATAGACCGGTTACGGCTAATTTTTAGTCTAAATATATTGAAAAAAAGGAGAAACGAATGTTTGAGCAGGAAATTGAACGAAAGATCGGAGACTTCAGAGAGCTGGGCTTTCCGGAGTTTATCCCGCGAGAGAGCCTCCTTCATATGGCTGACAATATGGTATCTACTGTTATCGGTGCGCGAAGAGCCGGAAAGAGCTATCGTACGATTCAGGCAGCATCTGAGCTGATAAAACGCAAAGCGATTAAATCTATCAATCATATATGTCTGTTGGACTTTGACAATCCTGTTCTTTCATCCATAAAGGCTGTTGATCTTAAAATCATCCAAAATACATTTTTAAAACTAAGCCCTGGTATTGAGCTCAAAACGCCTTTGCTTTTTGTTCTTGATGAAATTCACAAAATCTCCGGATGGGAGGAATATGTGATTGATCTATCACGAAATCCCAACTGGAAGGTGATCGTCACAGGGTCATCTTCAAAACTGCTGAAGCACGACATTACTACCGAACTTCGCGGCAAAGCTGTTTCTTCGACCTTGTATCCATTGAGTTTCTCCGAGTTTCTCAAATTTAAGAATTTCAAACATGATTATAAATCGACCAAAGGACAGGCTGAGGCAAGGCGGATGTTTGATGAATTCATAAAATGGGGAGGCTATCCTGCTATTGTTAATGCCGAAGAATATACAAAGGAAGTATTGCTAAGAGAATACTTCGACACAATGATTCTTAAAGATATCATACAGCGGTATAACGTGAGCAAACCAAAACAGTGCATTCATCTTTATAATTATTTGATGTCTAATATCGGCAAAGCGCACACGCTCCAGAGCAGTTTTCGTTATTTAAAGCAGGCCGGATTTAAAACCAGTCGAGATACTATCAGGGAATATATAAATTGGGCTAAAGATTCCTGGCTGTTGTTTACCGTGCCGATTTTTTCAGACTCCCTTAAAGATCAGGAAAGAAACTATAAAAAAGTTTATGCAATTGACTGGGCGCTTGCAAATAAAAACAGCCTTATCTGGGATGGTTCTTATTCCAGGGCGCTTGAAAATATGGTTTTTATCCATCTATATCAACGGTGGCCAAGGGTCCATTACTATTTAACCCGCAATAGACGTCAGGAGGTAGATTTCATCGCAGTAGACAGCAAAGGGCATCCCGCCCTGGCAGTGCAGGTTTGTATGGATATCAGCCATGAAGAAACCATAAAAAGGGAGCTGGATGCAATTTTTGCAACCGCTAAATATTTTAAAATCAAGGAAAATTTAATACTGACCTACAATCAGGAAAAAGACTTTAAGGCAGAAGGCATTACAGTCAGGGCCATGCCGGTATGGAAATGGCTGCTGAAGGAATGGCAATGATAGAAAATCACAAAAAAAAGCTGCGCTTATTTAGTGAAGAAAATCTGGAAACGCTGCCTTGTCTTATCAAAGGCGTTTGATGGAATTTTTGGTTTAACAAGTTTGATTAGAGCAGCGTCATCCTCTAAAAGAGCATCTGCAAGCTGAATCTGAAAATTTGCCTTGTCTTCTTCTGTGATTTTATCATCTGCAATTTTATGAGGTCTGATATTTCCTGAAGTTGCGTCTTTAAAAGGCAGCCATTGCAGCTCTTTTCGGCTGAGATAATCTGCTAACAATTGCTCAAGGTAATTTATAGAACTCTTTTTGCTGATTTTATATGACCAGGTTTTGATATCTTCTTTATACAGGATGTGAAAAGTTATGCCGCTGCCTATCCACTCAAAGCTTTCGTCACCTGCAAGACACAACATATAAAATAAAAGCGGGTGCAGAACATATTTATCCGGATCTTTTTTCGGCCTGTTTTCCGCGCCTGTCAATATCAGAACATGCCACCTGTCATCCATGTCTTTCCACATCCAGGGAAGCTGCCCGTGAAGCTCAACTGTGCCGCTAACAATTTCACCTGTTGTGTTTGTGCTGCTAACAGTTAAAGTCAAAGGTTTAAAATGCTTGACACAAAGCCTGCCTGCAGAAGGAATATAATCATCGCCCTGGTCTCCGATAATAACAGCCCTGTAAAGCTTCTTTGCTGACTGCATTTGCTCAAGAACCGGTGACAGGGTTGCGCATCTTATGGACACATCATTTTTAAGCTCGCTTTTATCCAGCAACACAAATATCCCTTCCGGTGTTTTGCTCTGGCGCTGGAAATTATCATAAACATTTTTAAAAAGATCTTCTGATTCCTGTGTCCTGTCTTTCGAGTGTTGAAAAGAAAATATTGAATCCAGCCACAGGGTTAACGGCTTAATTTTCAAATTATAATCTACCGGAAAATCGGAATAAAAAGGTTCATCTTCGCTGAGGGCAATCTCTTCAATGCTTTCCTTTTCATCATAGATACCCAGATTATGTTTTATGCTTTGCAAAACAGGATCTTCCAGAAACTTTTTCAACTGCCTTAAGGTGACCTTCTCCTTTATCTGCACTGCCTCATCATCAACCTTGAGATCTTTTGTAAAATCAGGAAGAAACTTTTCTGCCTTTTTAATCTCTTTTTGCGGGGCTGCTTCATTTACCTGCGCCCATAAATGTTGTTCACGAAAATAGATGATTCTATCTGCAAGAGAATAATTTATCAGAACATCAGAAAAATCATTTACAGCATCTTTATCAAGATATTTATTACTGCTCCCTTTCAAAGGAATATCAACAACATTAAACAAGGTTTCTTTTGGAAAAATTGCCTGCTCAATATACCTTCGCAACTGATTCACCAGCGAACACGGCTGAAGAAAACGATCCTTTTGCAGGTCTTTTGCAATATAGCTGATATAAAGTTTGTCGTGCGTTGACAGCAGCATTTCAAGGAAGATATAACAGTTTCGTTCAGGCAGGCTGATATCGCCGATCCTTCTTTTCAGCAGCCTTAAATCCAATGACGATCTATCCGCCTTCCCTGGAAAGGCGCCTTCCTCCATGCCGAGCAGATAAACGATTTTAAAAGGTATGGGCCGCATTGGCTGCAATGAGGAAATAGTGACTCCGCCAGTTAAATAATTGCCGTAACCGCCTGATATCGAGGTCAGGCTGGATTTAACGAACTCTTTTATCAGCTCAATATCAAGCCCTGACTTACATTTATCTTCACAAAAAGCATCATAAAATTTCAGATTGTCAAAGGCATTAATCAAAGCATGTTGAATAGATGTTTCTCCTCTTAAATCCAAAGGTATTTTTAGAAGATCATCACAAACCTTCAGAAAACTCTGCTTCCATTTTTCTCCTGTTGATTGCATCTTCCTTAAGCTGGTTGCTGCAAGATGCAGTTTTTCCATGATCAGGCAAAACTTTTCCATAAGCGCAGCATCGCCGGTCTTTAAATCATAATATGGAACAACCCCCTTAAAATGCTTGGCAATGCCTTCAGCCGATTCATCAGGAGCAGAGAGAATCCTTGACAGGCGCAGTCTTTGAAGCCCCTGTTTCCATGTATAATAACCGCTGCCCAAGTATCCCTTTTCCTGTTTTGACTGTTTGTCGAACGTATGAAATATATTTAACGATTCAGCCCAGTCAGCCCATGCTTCTATTTCATCCTGCCCTGTCTTCCATTTATACATAAAGCAGGGATTTAAAATAAGATCAAAAACCTCTTTTCGTGAAAATCGACCTGTGGCAAGCTCAAGAATCCCCAATACAGCCTGTCCGTATATGCTTTCGATCTCAGCGTGGGAATCTACAAGGTTATAGGAAATAACTTCAGGCCTGCGATTAAAAACAGAGTCAAAAACAGGCTTGTATTTTGATATGTCCGGCACAAGGATAGCGATGTCGGTTAGCTGAAGAGAATTATCCTGATTAAGATTATATAAAATATTGTTATATACTGTTTCAACCTCTCTATATATTCCGGGGCAGGCAACAATTTGCAAAGACCTGTCTTGATTAAGATGCTCCTGATTAAGATGCTCCGGTTCAAGAGGCTCTGACTCAAAATTTTCCGGCCCGGCTTTTTTTGATGGAAGGGTCAGGATATCGCTTTGGATTTTCTGCAGTACTGTTGCCGGAGTTTTTTCTTTTGCAAAGCAGGCATGAAAATCATAATCTGTCAGCTCACACAAAAGGCGGATACTTTCCCTCCCAGGCTTGCCCCATAAGGATAAAAGCTCATTATCATCTGTAACAAAAAGTTCTCCCTGATCTTTTTCTTCAGGTTTTATAGCAAGTTTTGTTAGATTTTTTCTTAAAATCCATCTTTTTTCCTGAGGGGTTTTAATATCTTCCCAGAACTCACGGGATGGATTAAAGGCATATATAAAGATTTCATAATAATCTTTCAATCGCCCTATAAGCTGCAAATGAAAAGGGGAAATCTGAGACAGGCCGAAAAAATGCACAAAATTATTTCCATTAACGGCAATTTTCTTTTTTTCGCTTTCCCCCGCAAGAAGCCTGCCTGCATATTCCATCATTGAAAGATAGAGAGCGCCGGAATTATGGAAAAGTTTGTCCCGCAATTCATTTACCAGCAGATACAGCTTTTGCTGGCACAGCTCCATGCCTTCTGGAATGGCTTTGTTTTCACGCCATTTCTGAATCATGTCGCAGCGATGGAATTCATATTCTTGAAACAAACGGGCAAACTTTTCTGAAACTTGCCAGAGTCTTCCGGCATAATCCGGCCTTCTATCGCCGTCAGGATTGAGGAGGTAATGATTTATCGGTTCAAACTCAATTTTATTTTCATCGAGGTTTTGCAGAGCATAAAGCAGCAGCATCTGCAAACAGTCTTTATCAAACGGCCTTGGATTTAATTTTTCAGTATCCAGGTTTGAGAGCAAAGACCAAAGACCGTTCTCTAAAAACTGAAAATCCATATTCATACATATAGACCGCTCCCGCGCCAGCATAAGCTGCAACCATTTAATAAGATTGGCATTGGGGGCAATTACAAGCGGGGCTTTAAATATGTTTTCTTTGCGCTTATTTTCCAGATCAACCATTAAAGCAAATTGCTCTGCCAGTTTATCCAAACGATTGCTGAAATATAGCTGAATTGACATATTTTTAAAAAACTATCCCGAAAGTTAATAAAAAATCGAAAATAATTTAACTTAAAAACTATAACACATTCGTGTTGTAAACTCTATAGACTGTCACATATTAAATTTCACTGCGTTATCGGTCGTCGGCGTATTACAATACAGCCTTCTCCCTCTAGCCTTGTGCAATTTAATATGTGACAGTCTATATCAAGAGCGGAGAAATGGAAGAAAGAGAAATGCCTGGCGCTATCTATTATATGGTGAGAACCGAAAAAGAATTATCAAAAAAGGACGGGGAATATCATGCCGGTATATCTGTGGAAAGGTAAGAACAAGAAGAATGAGATCAAGAAAGGGGAAATGGAGGCCGCTAGCGAAGATGCGGTAAAAGCGCAATTAGGCAAACTAAAGATCACCCCTGTTAAGGTAAAGGAAAAACCCAAAGATCTCTTTGAAAATGTGGCCTTTATGCAGCCAAAGGTTGTACAGGCCGATATAATCCTTTTTTGCAGGCAATTTTCTACAATGATCGATGCAGGCCTGCCGATAATTCAATGTCTTGATATACTTCAGGCACAGCAGGAAAACGCAACATTTAAAAAGATGTTGAAGAAGATTAAGGAATCGGTTGAAAGCGGAGAAACCCTGGCAGATGCTTTGAAAAAATACCCGGATCAGTTTGACAACCTTTTTGTAAATATGATTGCTGCCGGTGAAGTGGGCGGTATCCTGGATACGATTTTAAGACGGCTTTCTCAATATCTGGAAAAGGCCGCAAAACTAAAGGGCAAGATTAAAGGCGCCATGACATATCCTATAGTAACACTTGTCATAGCCGCCGTCGTTGTCGCAGTAATCATGGTCTTTGTTATTCCTGTGTTTGAGGAGATGTTTGCAGGTTTTGGTGGCGCGCTTCCGGTACCGACCCAGGTCGTAGTGGGTATGAGCAGGTTCATAAAAGGCAATATACTTTATATTATTATCGGTATGGGGTTGTTTTCTTATATTTTCAAAAAGATTACTAAAACCGAAAAGGGCGAGAAAATCAAGGATGACCTGATTCTTAAACTGCCGGTTATGGGAATGCTTCTTCGTAAAGGAGCGGTAGCCAAGTTTACAAGCACAATGAGCACAATGCTTACAAGCGGTGTTTCAATTTTGGATGCTCTTGAAATTGTAGCAAAAACAGCGGGCAATAAAACTATTGAGAAGGCAATATACGAGGTTCGTTCCGGCATTTCTGAAGGCCGAACAATGGCGGACCCACTTGCAGAAAGTGGGGTTTTTCCATCCATGGTATGCCAGATGATAGCGGTTGGCGAATCCACAGGCGCCCTTGATGCGATGTTGC
>CBDAFK010000065.1:0-4841 GCA_965195235.1 uncultured Desulfobacterales bacterium
CATATAACATATTGAATTTATACTCAAGTTTGAAGACCCCTGTAGCAAGCTACAGGGAATCTTCGACCGTATGGATGCGAAATGAATTTTAAAGAAATATCATATTGTCTAAATCGTCATTCCCGCGAAAGCGGGAATCCAGGAAAATCAAGAGGTTAGGGCATAGAATAAGCGGCAGGTTTAAAATGGCGGGAGTGACGAGACTTGAACTCGCGACCTTCCCGTCATTTCTGACGGGACGCTTCAACCAGTGATTTGATAAATTGGCGGGAGTGACGAGACTTGAACTCGCGACCTCCGGCTTGACAGGCCGGCGCTCTAACCAATCTGAGCTACACCCCCGTGGTAGGCGGAACAGGGCTTGAACCTGTGACCCTCGGCTTGTAAGGCCGATGCTCTCCCAACTGAGCTACCCGCCCTGATGAGGCACCTTAAAGATTCCCGACATGTGGTTTTCTCGTCGAGAAGAAGAATTGCTAACAATATAATAAAATAATGTCAAGATCAAATTAAAGCCGGTCTGTCCTCCGGTTTTTCGGGCGGTTTTTCGGCCATTATTTGATAGGATATATCATCCTCTTTAAACAGGGTATCACCCTCATTCAGTATCAAAGCATTGGCTAACACGTCATCCATGTTCTCTACTAATATAATTTCGATCTGTTTTAATATAGAGTGTGGTATTTCCTTAATATCCTTTTCATTTTCTTTTGGGATAATAACCTTTTTAATACCTCCTCTATGAGCGGCCAGAATTTTTTCCTTTAATCCACCAATGGAAAGAATCCGTCCACGCAGGGTGATTTCACCGGTCATGGCAATATCACGATATACCGGTTTCTTAATAAGAGCCGATACAATAGATGTGCATATTGAAATGCCTGCTGAAGGTCCATCCTTGGGAATGGCTCCTTCAGGAACATGTATATGAATATCAAATTTTTTGTAAAACCTGTTATCAATCATAAGACGATTTGCTCGTGAACGGACATAGCTTACAGCCGCCCTGGCAGATTCTTTCATCACATCTCCCAGTTTGCCTGTCAAAATCAGCTCTCCCTTACCAGGCATAATCAGGGTCTCAATGCAAAGGAGCTCTCCTCCCACCTGGGTCCAGGCAAGTCCTGTAACAATGCCGATCTGATCCTTATCCTCAAGCTGCCCATGTTTGAAGGGGGGTGGCCCTAAGTATTTTTCAACCGACTTTGTTGTAACATTATGTGTATCGCGGTTTTTATTTTTTACAAATTTACGCGCAATCTTCCTGCAGATAGAAGATATTTCACGCTCGAGATTTCTAACACCTGCCTCACGTGTATATCGCTGCACAATATAAAGGATCGAATTTTTGGAAAATGTAACATGCTTACCTTCAAGCCCGTTCATTTTTAACTGTTTTTTAACAAGAAATTGTCTGGCAATATTATACTTTTCATACTCGGTGTAACCTGGAAGACGGATAATTTCCATCCTGTCCTGCAAGGGAAGGGGTATGTCAGGAAGCGTATTGGCTGTTGTAATAAAAAGTATGTCTGAAAGATCGTAATCCATATCAAGATAGTGGTCGTTGAAGCTGAAATTTTGTTCAGGATCAAGCACCTCGAGAAGTGCGGCAGAAGGATCGCCCCTGAAGTCCATACTCATTTTATCAATTTCGTCAAGGCAAAAGACCGGGTTGTTTACACCCGCTTTTTTTAACGACTGAATTATTTTGCCTGGCATAGCGCCGATATAGGTACGCCTGTGTCCGCGTATTTCAGCTTCATCCCTTACACCGCCAAGGGATAGGCGTATAAATTTTCTTCCTGTAGCCCGTGAAACAGATTTTGCCAGCGAAGTTTTTCCCACGCCGGGTGGTCCGACAAAACACAGTATAGGCCCCCTTATCTTTTTAACCAGCAATTGAACGGCTAAATATTCCAGTATACGTTCCTTGGGTTTTTCCAGCCCGTAATGATCCTCGTCTAAAATTTTTTCAGCCTCCTGGATGTCATTACGCACTTTGCTTCGTTCAAACCAGGGGAGGTCGATTATCCATTCAATATAATTTCGAACAACCGTTGCTTCGGCGGACATCGGGGTCATCATCTTGAGCTTTTTAAATTCCTGCCTGGTTTTGCCCGCAGCCTCTTTTGACATTCTTTTTCGTTTGATCTGCTTTTCAAGGTCCTGCAACTCATCAACAGCGCCTTCCTCAGATCCCATCTCCTTTTTAATGGCACGTATCTGTTCATTCAGATAATATTTCTTCTGGGTCTTTTCCATCTGTTTCTTAACCCGTTTCTTTATCCTTTGATCCATCCTGAAGATATCTGTTTCCATCTTTATAAGGCCAAGGAGAAGGGAGAGCCGTTTTGAAGGCGATATCGTTTCCAGCAAACGCTGCTTATCATTTATTTTAAAAGAAAAATGTGTTGCCACGGTATCGGCTAACTGTGAAGGGTCTGAAATGGAAGCGGCATTGGCCACCAGGTTTTTTGAAATGTTTTTGTTTAGTTTGGCATATTCGTCAAAACTTTGAACAACGGCTCTGTTTAGAGCCACACTTTCCGTAGTTGATATTTCATCTTCAATGATAGGTTCTATTTCTACAAGGAAAAAGTCTTCATTTTTAACAAAACGAACAATACGGGCCCTGGTCTGTCCCTCAACCAATGCTTTTACCGTGCCATCAGGCAGCCGAAGAAGTTGAAGCACATCTCCAGTAGTACCGATTAAAGAAATATCTTGTGGGCGAGGATTGTTAATATCCATCTTTTTTTGGGTGGCAAGAAAAACTTTTTTGTCACGATTCATTGCATTGGAAAGGGCCTGTACAGACTTTGCGCGTCCTACAAATAGAGGCGCAACCATGCGGGGAAAGACCACAATATCTCTCAGAGGCAACAGGGGAAGAATCAATTTTGACGACACAGGTTTAATATCTTTGAATATTTTTTGTAAGTTAATCATAAGTATTTATGCTTAAGCCCGTTTTCTTGTTTGTTCATACAAAAGAATAGGATCTTCCTTGTTTAAAATTACATCTTCACCAACAACACATTCTTTGACATCGTTGATGGAAGGGATTTTATACATTATATCCAGCAGGCAATTTTCCAGAACAGATCGAAGCCCTCGAGCGCCGGATTTTTGCTTCAAAGCCTCATTTGCAATTGCTGAAAGAGAGCTGTCTGTAAATCTCAGGGTTATCCCCTCAATTTCAAAAAGCTTTTTAAACTGCTTGATTACGGCGTTTTTAGGCTCCAGCAATATTTTAATCAAAGAAGATTCATTTAGTTCGTCAAGGGTTGCTATAACAGGCAGGCGACCGAGAAATTCAGGAATCAACCCATACTTGATCAGGTCTTCAGGTTGAATCAGCCGCAGGGTTTCACCAATCTTTTTATCCTTTTGTTTGTTGATGTTGGCGCCAAAGCCCATAACCTTGGATCCGAGACGCTGCTGAATTATCTTTTCGAGACCGGTAAAGGTTCCTCCGCAAATAAAAAGAATATTGGAGGTATCGACCTTGACAAAATCCTGTTGAGGATGCTTTCTTCCCCCTTTGGGAGGCACACTGGCGGTAGTCCCTTCAATAATTTTTAATAATGCCTGCTGCACCCCTTCCCCTGAAACATCCCGTGTAATGGAAGGGTTGTCCGATTTAAGCGCAACCTTATCAATCTCATCAATATAAACAATACCGCGTTTAGCCTTTTCCACATCATAATCGGCATTCTGGAGCAAGGAAAGTATAATGTTTTCAACATCTTCACCAACATAGCCGGCTTCTGTCAGACACGTGGCATCAGCTATTGTAAACGGGACATTTAAAAATCTGGCAAGGGTTTGAGCCAGCAGTGTCTTGCCACATCCGGTTGGTCCAATAATCAGGATGTTGCTTTTTTGTATTTCGACATCTCCCATAGCAAGCGCGGTGTCAAGCCTTTTGTAATGGTTATAGACAGCGACGGCAAGAATTTTTTTTGCCCTGTCCTGTTCAATCACGTAATCGTCAAGGATCGCTTTAATCTCTTTTGGAGTAGAGTTTTGCTCGATGTCGGCGCTCTTTTCAGTTTCTTCATCGATTATTTCGCTGCACAATCGTATGCATTCATCGCATATATAGACTGCGGGCCCTGCAATCAACTTTGCAACCTCAGTCTGTTTTTTGCCGCAAAATGAGCAGAAGAGACTGTTGCTTGAACCTCTTTTTTTTGCCATTTTATGCCCCCGCCTTTTTTATTTGATCCAAATCATCCCTGTTAGTGATCACGTGATCTATGATTCCGTATTCTTTTGCTTCTTCACCGGACATAAAAAAATCGCGGTCCGTATCAGCGCGTATTTGCTCTATATCCTTGTTTGTGTTAAGCACCAGTATCTTATTTAGAGTTTCTTTCATACGAAGAATTTCCTTGGCCTGGATCGCAATATCAGAGGCCTGTCCCTGGAATCCGCCCATTGGCTGGTGAATTAAAATCCTTGAGTGGGGAAGGGAATATCGTTTCCCTTTTGTGCCAGCAGAAAGCAAAAGTGCGCCCATGCTGGCGGCCTGGCCAATACATACTGTGGCAATATCAGGTTTAATATACTGCATTGTGTCATATACAGCAAGACCTGATGTTACAACTCCGCCCGGCGAGTTAATATAAAAATTTATATCCTTGTCAGGATCTTCAGACTCAAGAAACAGCAACTGGGCTATCAAAAGATTTGCAATTTCATCATCCATGGGCGAGCCAAGGAAAATTATCCTGTCCTTGAGAAGCCTTGAATAGATATCATAGGCCCGTTCCCCTCTGTCACTCTGTTCTATAACCATCGGTATTAATGGCACGAATAATCTCTCCTTTCAA
>CBDAFK010000066.1:0-18935 GCA_965195235.1 uncultured Desulfobacterales bacterium
AAAGAGGCCGGGCAGATCACCATGGAAAAGGTGAGTAAAATTGTGAGGGATGCGGTATCTGCTGACGTGGCTGAAACCAGGGGACGTATTGAGGATATACGCCCTATTGTCAAAAATGCTGTAACTGCTGCGGTGGAAGGCTTAAAGGAGGCTGGAGCAGATGTAAAAGAGACTGTAGAAGGAGCTGTAGAAGGCGCCATTGCCGGCGTTCGCAACCGCGAAGATCAGGCAGTGGAGGCCACCAGGGATGAACTTCGGAAACTCGAAAAACGGCTCGAAGATGAGAAGACGGAGTTGGCGCAAAGTCTCAGAAAAGGCCTGGAAGGGGCAAAAGAGGCAGGCGCTGCATTGCCCGAAGATCTCAAAGGCAGGGTTGAATCTGCTGTATCCGACATCAAGCTGAAAAGTACAGAGCTGTTAGGTCTGACGAGACAGACTGTTAAAGAAGCAGTCAAACAGGCTATTGAGTCCGGCAAAGATGTGAAAGAAACTGTCGCTAAGATTACCGGAGATGCCGCGGAAAGAGCCGTGAAAGAAGGCCGGTTCAGCGCTGACAGAGTTAAGGAAATTGCCGAAAAAGTCATGTCCGGCGCAGTGAAAGCCGCCGAAGAGGCGGGCAAAGAGGTCAAGGACGTTACCCGTGGCGCCTTCGAAGGCACTCAAAAAGGGATCGCATCAGCAGTGGAATCTGTTGGGGATAAGACAAAGGCATTTGTCCGCGAGGACCTTGCCAAGACAAAGGAAGACCTTGAGGCAATCGAGGACCTTTTCGTAGAGACTACCCGCAAAGTAGCAAGCAGTTCCGGAGAAGTGGCAAAGGATGTGTTGAATGATCTTGCCGATCAGACCAAAAAAACAACTTCTGTTTTAAGGGAAAAGGCTCGCCTTGCTGCGGGGAAAACCGCTGCAAGTCTGAAACAAGCAGGGAAGGATGCGGCTAAAACAACTACGGAAGCTGTTGGCAAGGCAGCCCATGTTATGGCCGAAGAAGCAAAGGAGCTCGGAAAAAGGTCTGTGGCTGTGGCAAAGGGAGCTATCTCCGGCATGTGGAAGGGGGCAAAGGATGCTATTAAAAAAGAGAGGGAGGAGAAATAACGATGAAAAAGTCGATTTTAATCACACTTTTAGCGTTTGGGCTGGTCACTGGTTTCTTGATGTCCACGGTTTTTGCTGCGGACCAGACAGACCAGCCAAAAAGTGAAGAAAAAGCTGAAAAGGGGTGGCAAGACGCGCTTGAGGCCCAGGCTGTCTTGCTGAAAGCCTGGCTCGCAGCGGAGAAAGAGGCGACTTATGATCAGGCGCAAGCCTATTTAGATGAAGCAAAGGCTTGGTACGCCCGGGCCAAAGAGGAAGCTGGAGAAGAGCTTAGCCAGAAAATAGCTGATATTGAAAAACATATTGATAAAACCAAGGTGGCTCTGAAGAAGAAGACTAAAGAAGCTCGCCAGGAGATAGCCGATTTGCTGAAGCAGGCCGCAGATATCGTTAAAAGAAAGGAATAACCACCGAAATACTTTGGCTGATGTATGGCCGTGATACCCTGAAGTGGCGCTATGGCCGAATCCATAACAGAACATATAAGAGATGAAAAATCCATGACCCGGGGATTACCTTTAAAGTGGCTTAACATAATCGGCATCGTATTGCTATTGGCGCTTGTCGGAGCCCTCTTTTATTTTCAGGGGGGATCTCGCGTGGTAAGCTTTCTTGAATGGCTTGAGGGGCTTGGCGCCTGGGCTCCGTTCCTGTTCATCTTGATCGATATGTTAGTGGTCGTGCTTGTCTTGCCCGGGGTTATGTTCACCTTTGGCGCCGGATTTATGTTTGGTATTTTAAGAGGCTCACTGTATGTAGTTATCGGTTCGACGATAGGAGCCACGATCGCCTTTTTGATTGCACGGTATCTTTTCGGCGAAAGGGCCACGGGGTTCGTCCTTGGCCATTCAAAGTTGAAATTGGTTAACGATGAATTTAAGCAAGCAGGCTGGAAGATTGTTTTGCTTACCCGCCTTATACCGTTTTTTCCGTTTAAACTCTCCAATTATTTGTTCGGGCTTATGCAAGTCTCCCTGCGGGATTTCATTTTCGGCGTTTTCTTCGGAATTATGCCGTTTACGGTCACTAATGTATATATAGGCTCTCTTGCCGCCGATCTCGCGACGATCGGTTCACGCACGGCTTCGAGATCTAAAATGGAATGGACAATTTATGGCATCGGCGTTATCATTGCAATTGTTGCGGTCATTTACATCACTCACCTGGCCCGGAGAGCCCTTGATAAGGAAGAATTGTCTTGAAAGTGTATGGAAGAGGTGAGCGATGGTATGGTTAAAATGGTTTCCCTGGAAATTTATCGTTCGCCGCGTTGCCAGGGCTCACGGATTTCTTGATCCGATCGCCCTGCTGGCGCGTCTCCGTCGATTCGGCCAACCCTCCGAGGTTCACGAGCCGATCGAATTGCTGCGAGCAGGAGTGGTGCTGCATGCCCGGGGTCTTCTCAACAGCAGGGTTCTCCAGCATAACCTGGATTGGGTCTGGCCCTACTGGGTTGAGCGTCAATTCGATCCCAAAGATGACGCTTTTATTCCACGGGCTTTTTCCCTCACCCTCATCAATCTCACGCATCGCAACTGGACGGCCATTGGATTGCCCGACTGCCCGGAACTACCCATTGTCGATCCTCGTGGTTTGCTCACACCATTTTTTGACGGCTGGTCGCTCGACGGCTGGATTCTGACTGAAGACGGACGTTTCTTGCTTCCTTCACACTCGGCATCGTCCGTCCAGCGGATAAATCTCGGTGAAAGCCTCGCTGTTAAGACCGAAACGCATCAGGATAATCTTTCTTTAATCACTCATGCAGAGGTTCAACTGAAAGATGAGACGCCGACCTGCCGGATGAGACTGAACGCATGCGCCGACACCAAAGCCTGGGCCATTGTAGCGCTTCGGCCTTACAATCCCGAAGGGGTCAGTTTCATCCACAAGATCGCCCTTTCACCAGATCGTATGACTTGGGCCATCAACGGACGCAGCGCCGTCGAATTCAGCGCTCCGGTCGACCGGCATCATGTTTCCCGTTATCGAACCGGAGATGTTTATAGCCATTTACGTGATCTCACAGAGAAAAACCAGATCAAAGGCGAAGCGGGCATGGCCACCGCGGCAGCGCTTTTCAATCTCGAACCTGATAAACCCAGGGACATTGTCGTGAGCGTGCCCTTAGAGATCGACAGATCCCCAACACATCTCACAAATTCATCCTGGCATGAAATCATGAGAAACCGTTGTGAACTCCATATTCCTGATGAAGATTTTCAGTTCCTGTATGATGTGGCTTTAAGAACGCTGGTTCTCAATTCGCCCGGTGATGTTTACCCGGGTCCTTTTACCTATAAACGGTTCTGGTTTCGTGACGCGGCCTTTATTATTTACGCCCTGCTTTGTGCCGGTTTCATTGATCGCGCAGAGCGCGCACTCGACCGCTTCCCTGCCCGCCAGAATGCTTTTGGCTTTTTTCACTCCCAGGATGGGGAATGGGATTCCAATGGAGAGGCCCTATGGATCATATACCGGTTTTGCCGGCTTACCGGCCGTCCCCCCAAGGACAATTGGTGGAAATCCATTCTGCGCGGCGCCCGCTGGATTTCTAAAAAACGCCTCCCGGACGATCACAATTCTCCGCATTCGGGTTTGTTGCCCGCGGGTTTCAGCGCCGAGCATCTTGGACCTAACGACTACTACTACTGGGACGACTTTTGGGGAATCTCCGGTTTGCGTGCCGCCGCCGGTCTTGCCGGATCTATGGGTCACAATAAGGATAGAGAGGAATTCCTTGACGAGGCGACCGCATTCTCGGCAGCGGTAGATCGCAGCCTGAACAAAGCGTCCAGGCGCCTTGGCAGGCCAGCGATGCCCGCCTCTCCTTACCGGCGGCTTGATTCGGGAGCAATCGGCTCTCTATCCGCAGGCTATCCGCTGCGACTTTTTCCGCCGGATGATACCCGCTTGTTAGATACAGTCAATTTTCTCCTTGCCAATTGTTTTGTGGATGGGGGGTTCTTTCATGAAATAACCCATTCCGGGATTAACGCTTACCTGACCCTGCATGTGGCTCAGATTTTACTGCGGGCCGGCAATCCACGTTATTTTGATCTAATGATTTCGGTTGCGAAATTTGCATCGCCGACGGGTCAGTGGCCCGAAGCGATTCACCCCCATACCCGTGGCGGATGCATGGGTGACGGCCAGCATGTCTGGGCGGCCGCCGAGTGGGTGCTTATGATAAGGAATTGTTTTGTACGCGAGGAAGGTGATTTCTTGATCCTGGCTTCCGGGATTCCACAGCGCTGGCTCAGGGGCAGGTCAATTCTTTCCTTCGGCCCCGCGCCGACTTCCTTTGGAATGCTTTCGCTTTCCATAAAACCGGAAAAGGACAGCATCATCATATCATGGCAAGGGATATGGCATGCCGAGGCGCCTCGTATTGAAGTCCGCATTTCCGGGTTTAACCCCATTATTGCCAAACCGGATCAAGACTTCATTAAATTAGATCGGAGGTCTAAGTTATGAACATTCTGATGATGACGAACACATTTCCCCCGTATGTGGGTGGCGTGGCTCGTTCGGTCGAAGCCTTCACTGTCGAGTATCGCAAGCGTGGCCACCGGGTGCTGGTCGTAGCTCCGGAGTATGAAAACATGCCGGAGAACGAGGTGGACGTAATCCGCATCCCGGCAATACAGCACTTCAATGGCAGCGATTTTTCTGTCATTTTGTCAACTCCGGGATACCTCACAGAGGCTATCGAGGAATTTAAACCCGATATCGTCCACTCCCATCATCCTTTTCTGATTGGTGTGACTGCCTTTCGCATGGCCCGCGAGTACGAGCTTCCGCTAGTTTTTACGCACCATACCATGTATGAGCAATATACCCACTACGTTCCTGGTGATTCAGAAACACTCAAGCGCTTCGTCATCAAGCTCTCGACCAGCTACAGCAATCTCTGTGATCAGGTTTTTGCCCCAAGTGAAAGCGTCGCTTTGGTGCTCGGTGATCGAGGGGTCTTTGCCCCGATAGATGTCGTTCCCACCGGGGTTAACCTCAAACAATTTGCCCGCGGCAACGGGCCGGGCTTTCGAGCGGCCATGGACATTCCCCAAGATGCCGTTGTCGTCGGCCATGTGGGCCGGCTTGCCCCGGAGAAGAATCTCGAATTTCTGGCCAAAGCTCTTGTTGCATTTTTTAAGAGTGAAAGCCGTGCCCATTTTCTAATTGTAGGCGGCGGCCCATCTTCGAAGACAATTCAACAGATTTTTTTTAGGGAGAAAATGGCCGGGCGTTTGCACATGGCTGGCGTTCTTAATCATCCCTTGCTTACGAGTGCCTATCGCGCTATGGATGTGTTCGCATTTGCCTCAAAAAGTGAAACACAAGGCATGGTCTTGACCGAAGCCATGGCAGCCGGGGTTCCGGTAGTGGCCCTTGATGCACCCGGAGTTCGCGAGGTTGTGGTGGATCGCTGCAATGGCAGACTTCTGCATTCCGAGACCATCGAGGAATTCTCATCGGCCTTGCAATGGGTTGCCGCGCTCTCTTCCGAACGAATGCAGCAATTCAAGCAGGACACCGAGAATACCGCCGAAGAATTTTCCATGGGACGCTTAGCAGATAAGGCCCTGACTCTTTATAAGAATCTGCTGGATAAGGGATTTTTTGACCGGCATAAAGAGTACAGCGCCTGGACCGCTATTTTGCACAAGATCAAGACCGAGTGGGACGTCATAAAGGGTCTTGCCGGGGCGGCTGGCGCTGCATTGAACATTGATGTGCTGGAAGGCAAAAGGAAACCATGATCTACCGTTTCGAAGTGCTTCTACGAAAGGCACACCGCCGGCTCAGCCGCAGCGAGTGGATGATCCGTTTGCTTCGCCTTCCGAAGTCGAAGGAAACGGAGGCGGCTCCCGGTCTTGTCTTAATCCAGATCGACGGTCTCTCCCACACACAATTTGACCGCGCCCTTGGCAGTGGCAAAATGCCTTTCCTTAACAGACTCCTCAAGCGCGAGGGCTATAGTCTGCACACGCTTTATTCCGGTCTGCCTTCCAGCACGCCCTCTGTTCAAGCCGAACTATTCTATGGCGTCAAAGGCGCTGTTCCGGCTTTTAGCTTTATGGATCGAAGCTCAGGCCAAATTTTCCGGATGTATGATCCATCCTCAGCCGCCGGTGTTGAACATCGGCTTGAGAAAAAAGGGGAACCGCTTCTCAAAGGTGGAAGCGCTTATTGCGACATTTACACGGGCGGGGCCGATAACTCGAACTTTTGCGCATCTTCTCTTGGCTGGGGAGCAATTCTGAAAAAAGCGAACCCTTTGGCATTAAGCTTTCTGTTTCTCTCCAACGCATACAGTTTCATGCGGGCCGCTGTTCTGCTGGTCATTGAGCTTTTTCTGGCGCTTTTTGACTTTGTTTCCGGCATAATCGACGGCCACGATCTTTTTAAGGAGCTCAAACTTGTCCCTACCCGCGTCGGGATAACCATTTTGCTCCGTGAACTGATCACAATGGGGGCAAAGATTGATATTGCCAGGGGAATGCCCATCGTCCACCTTAACTTGATTGGCTATGATGAACAGGCCCATCGCCGGGGCCCTTCATCAAAATTTGCCCATTGGGCCCTTAAAGGGATCGATGACGCCATCGCCCGAATCTGGCGTGCGGCAAAAGGTTCAGCCTGCCGGGATTACGACGTATGGATTTATTCCGACCACGGTCAGGAAAACACGCTTTCCTATACAAAGCAGCATGGCCGGACCATCGGAGAAGCCGTTGCCGACGTGTTTGATCTCGTAGAGGGCAACCGTGCCCATGTTGAGACTTACAACTTTCGAGGAATCCAGTCTCAACGTGTCAGGCACCTCGGCGGCAAAAAGGTTCAAAAGTTTTTCCAGATCCATCGCGGGGCTGAAGAAAAGATGAAAAAATCGTTGATCAGCGTAACCGCCATAGGGCCTTTGGGCATGGTCTATTTATCCAATGAAATGGTTCCGGCCGAACGTCATCGCATGGCCAAAAAACTTGTGGATTCCGCAAAAGTTCCACTTGTGCTGGTGGTCGATGAGCCCGACAGACTGCGGGCCTGGACCGAAGAAGGTGAGTTCGTGCTGCCGGAACAAAAGGAGAAGGTTTTCGGTTCAGACCATCCTTTCCTCGATGAGGTCACCCGGGATTTGATCGAATTGTGCCAGCATCCTGACGCCGGAGACTTTATCATCTGCGGATGGCGAACCCACGGCAGGCCTTACAGCTTTCCCATTGAAAATGGCGCCCATGGGGGCCCGGGATCCGAGGAAACAAAAGCCTTTGCGTTGCTGCCCTGCGATACGTCTCTTCCAAAGCGCAACCATTATTACCTCCGCCCCATGGATCTGCGCCAGGCCGCGCTCCATTTTCTCGGTCGATCCGAAATCAAGACTTCAAGAAAACCGTATCAAAAAGCCACCCTCACACGGACAGTTCGCATCATGACTTACAATATCCATAGTTGTATAGGCATGGACGGCAAAATTTCACCTGAACGGATCGCACGAGTAATTGCCCGGTATAGCCCGGACATTGTAGCGCTGCAGGAACTGGACGTTGGCAGGGCACGCACCGGCCGCGTTGATCAGGCTGATCTTATCGCTCAACATTTACAGATGGATTACCAGTTTTTCCCAACAGTTCGAATTAGAAAAGGACTTTACGGCAATGCTATCCTGACACATTTTCCCATGCGACTGGTCAGAGCGGATAAGTTGCCTGGGTTGCCGGGTAAGCCGCAGCTTGAGCCCAGGGGAGTACTCTGGGCCGCCATCGAAGCAGACAAAACAGAGATCCAGTTCATTAACACGCACCTGGGTCTAAGGCCAAAGGAAAGACAGGTTCAGGCTGAGGCATTACTTGGTTCAGGCTGGCTATCGCATCCGGATTGTCACGCGCCGATCATTCTATGCGGCGACTTCAATGCGCTCCCTTCTTCGAGTATATGCCGCGGGCTCAGCGCCCTTCTTCTTGATGCGCAAGTCAAACTGTCCAACCATTGCCCTAAAAAAACTCTTTTTGGGCGCTTTCCATTCGCCCGCATTGATCATGTCTTTATTGACTCCGGTATCGAGGTGATCGGCATTGAGGTACCGAACACGGAACTGACGAAAATTGCTTCTGACCATTTGCCACTGATCGTCGAAATTCGAATTCCCAGGCTTTTATGAAATTAAGAATTTTGAAGCATTGATGGTCAAAAGTTAAAATATATTATGGATTAAAAAAGGTAATCTTGGACAACATGACGGCCGGCAGGAGCATATCTAGGTCTTCATTCCCTCGTCCTGGAGGAATGCCTCGAACCGGCGGGAAAAGGAAAAAACGCCGACATGGCTTTATCGTGATTTTATTCTTGCATATTTTGGGAAGAAAGTGTCAAATATATAAAATGGAGTTGATGTCAATACCCGTTTTCTCCTCACTCAAGAAGGGTATTCGTTTGACTGAAAAACAGGGAAACCAGAAGACATTTTGCCGATGAAAACAGACCTTTCCTTTCTTCATGTTTCTGCGTTAGCACTCCTTGGGACAGTTGCAATTGTCGGGTTCTATATGGGCCGTGTTGCCCAGCGTATCAGACTTCCGTCAGTTGTTGGCTATATGATTTTTGGAGTCATCCTTGGGCCGTCCATACTAAAGTGTAAAGCAAAGGGGACATTGACAAAGACCCTCTATGCAATAGTGGGGTTTGACGATGGCCTGGCCATTATAATTTTTGGGTTTGGTGCCAACTTGGCAAAAATCCCGAGATATCTTGATCATCATTTTTGGTGTTGTTTTGCTGACCACAGGACTGTCAACACGCTGGCACCTGTCTTTAATTCTGGCCAATATGATGCTTGGATTTGTGCTGGTCAACAGCCGGCATGAGGCGCTGGTGCAACGCGTAAGGGCTCCGCTACTTGAAATCATGCCGCTGGTGTTCATACTGTTTTTCTGTCTTGCCGGCGCAAACATGAAACTATCGGCCATTCCTGCTTTGGGAAGTATAGGAGCAGTTTACATACTGGGACGATCAGCGGGTAAGATTGGAGGGGCCCGTCTTGGGGCCTCATTTGGTCGCGTCGAGGAGAAAGTAAAAAAATACGTGGGCTTGGGTATTCTCTCCCAGGCAGGTGTCGCAATCGGTCTATCGCTCATTGTCAAGCAGGAATTCTCTCAGCTCAACCTACAGTATAACCTGCCGCACGCCGCGACAATTGCCGTTATAGTGCTTACTACCATCACTTCGACCTGTGTTTTCTTTGAGATAATTGGCCCGATTCTTACGAAGTTCGCTTTAAAAAAAGCAGGCGAAATACCGGATGAGGCATCATAGTGATGTCTGGATAACGTGGCTTTAAGGCAACAAGAGGAGGCAACATGGCAGGGGCAAAGAACAAAAGAAGTCTTGGTAAAATTGCCGATTTGTTAGAGCAACTGAAACAGCGTAAACTCCCTGTGGTCTCCAAGCGAGCTACTGTCAGCGAAATCATAGATGCTTTTGCTGTGTCGCATCACTCGCGAGTCCTGTACGTCGTGGATGACGAATGGAGATTCATAGGCGTCCTCTCCCTGGGAAATATGATCAGGCACGTTTTTTTTCATTATCACGATCCATCAATCGATTCTCGAAGTCTCGTAAGCATGGTTGTCTCAGAAACGGCCGGCGACTTCATGCAGAGGGAACCAATGTTTGCCATACATTCTGAGGACGTTGAAGACGTAATCCAGCGTATGATCGACCGCAACGTCAAGGAGATTCCCATCCTGGACGATGAGAAAAGGGTCATAGCGGACATCACCATCGTTGATCTTCTCAAGTATTATAAGTCTGTCAAAGGGCCGGATTTATCTTGACATTCACACAAGACAGTCAGTCAAAACAGATAAGCAAGAAAAGTGCTACTCATATGAATATTGGCATTGCAGGTTGCGGCCTATATGGAGTTCTTCTTGCCAATCGACTTAGTTCCCCCCATGGCCCTTATTTCCGGCAATCATAAGTACCCAGCTAATTGCCACATTGATAGTTGTTTATGGTATTATTCTCCCTTCCATAAGACGGAAACTCGCTCTTTTTGTGTGGGGATATGCCTTATCCTGGTTTATATTCAATGATCTTGTCAAATTGGGCGCTTACAGGATATTTGAGCATGGATGGTTTGGCAAAAAACATCTTGAAAGGATTAAAACCCCGACAGGAAGCCACAGTTACCTGCATAAATAAAAGGATATTAAAAAGACAGATTGACGTATGACTGACAAGCGCAAGGCTTCACATAAATTTGTTATTGGTTCGCAGTACTTTATATACTTTGGCGTAATGGGCATTTTTTTGCCCTATTTTAATCTATACTGTTTTCATATCGGTTTTAGCGGTTTTCAAATAGGTGTTCTATCCGCCTTAAGAACAATGGCTGTTGTCTTATTTGCTTTGTTCTGGGGAGCCATAGCGGATCGCTTTCAAATCAGGAAACCGATATATATTCTATGTAATTTTATTAGCACGGCAATCTGGGCATTTTTCATATTTACCACCGACTTTTGGCCAATGTTTGTCATTACCATCTTTTATGGCATTTTTTATGCTCCCATTATCTCCTTCCTTGAAGCATTTACAATCGATGTATTAGGCAAAGAAAAAGAAAGCTACGGTTTATTAAGGGCCTGGGGCTCATTAGCCTTTATAACGGTTGTCATAATTCTCGGCAGGATAATCGACCTGTATTCCATAAAAATAATTATTATACTTATTTTTGCAGGATCTCTGGTCCTGGCCTTTATTTCCACGAAAATTCCGGATACCGTTACTTTAAAAAAGCGGCCTTATACTTTCAGCGCAAAGGTTCTTCTGAAAAGACCGGTTCTTGTCTTTCTTTTTTGCGCTTTTTTAATGCTGGCAAGCCATGGAGCTTACTATGGCTTTTTTTCCATTCACCTTGCAAATATGGGGTATGGCAGCACATTTATCGGAATTACATGGGCTCTGGCATCATTTGCGGAAATTCTTGTAATGATAAAATCGGATGTAATATTCAAACGCTATTCAATGGAAAATATCATAGGGTTTTCATTTATTGTAGCAACTTTAAGATGGCTGATACTTTTTTTTGCAACATCTCCGGCAATAATCCTGCTTTCACAGACTCTTCATGCTGTGACTTATGGATCATTTCATGTTGCAAGTATACTCTATATCGATTCGCTGATCCCGGATGAGGCCAAAACCCTGGGACAGGCTGCAAATAATGCCGTAAGTTACGGGCTCGGCATAACAGCAGGATTTTTAATTAGCGGATGTTTATACGAAAGCACAGGCTCATTTGTCTTGTTTTTTATTAGCGCTATTATTGCGCTTATGGGAGGAGCTGTATTTAAAGGATCGCAGATGTTGAAGACTTATAAGTGCCTAAAGTGAGCTAAAGTGCCTAAAATGCCTAAAGTTAAGGAATGCACCTTTGGTGCTGCCAATTGTATGTAAAATAATGGAGCAAAGCGACTCTATAACTTTAGGCACTTTAACATACTTTAGCTCAAGGCACTTTAGTTTTTCTCGTTCCCATGCTCCGGCGTGGGAATGTATACCATATGGGTTCCCACGCAGGAGCATGGGGACGAGGGACATTCTACCAAGACCACCCAAAGGCATTGCGGGCATGCCGAACCATGCCTTTGCGTGGTTGAATGAAAAAAGATGAAAAAACAGAGGTCGGAAATCGGAAATCATAGGTTTTTGCTGGTTGCGAGTTTCAAGTTTCGAGCTGAACCCTGAACCTCTTTTCTCATTGAGTATTTGTTTTTCATTCGATGTTGGACGTTCGATGTTCGATGTTGGACGTTCATCTTTTAATATGTTCGATGTTGGACGTTCATCTTTTAAAACTAACTTATCGCTTATGGAATCGGTCATCGCAATTCCTTATAACAGCTTTCGATATAATAACGTGCCTGGTCTGAATCTTTAAACTTTAGAAAATACTCAAGCGCCCTGGAATATTTTCCTAAATTCATATAGTTTATGCCAAGACAAATATTAAGCGGCTCGCTGTCCGGGAAAAATTCAAGACCCTCTGAAAGTATCCTGGCCGATTCTTCGTATCCCCCTGTTTTTTGATTAATAATCCCCAGGCCTAAATAAGCCCTGTGGTCAGGGTGGTAACCTAACGATTTCTTATATAACTTCACAGCAGTTCTTTCTTTATCCTTTACAGCTTCAATTTCGGAATAATCGCCGTGGTCAAAGGTCATTGCAAGCCTTGAACAAAAATCAGAATGCATTTTGTAAAACTCTTTATTATCAATCAGCTCAATTTCACAGGCAAAACCGGAAAGATTTTCATAGAAGTCGGTTCTGAGTTTTTTCCCAAAGGCCAGTATCAATTCTTTGGATAGAGCTGGATCGGTTTCAAAGTACATAATATCTTCTACCCGCTTTAACCAGATATTATCTGTTTTCCCGGCTTTGTTCATAAAATCGGAATAAAGGGCTGTTCCTGGAAATATATCAAGTATATAAAAAATAATGCTCAGCGGTTTTATCTCATGAATCAAATCAATCGTTTCCTGAATTGTGTCCCAGTTTTCTCCAGGGCAACCGTAAATAAAATAGGCGCGTGCCATGATTCCGTATTTTGTTGCAAGGGCAAACGCATTTTTGATTTGCTCGGTCTTTATATTTTTATTGAGCAGGTTTCGAATCTTTTCAGAGCCGCTCTCAACGCCGAAACTTATCTGGATACAGCCGGCCTTTCTCATCCAGTATAAAATTTCTTCGCTGATATAATTAACGCGAGATATCGCCGCCCAGACTATTTTAAGGTTTCTTTCCAGGATCTTTTTGCAAATCTCAATCACCAGGTCTTTTTTATAGGTAAAGGTATCGTCTGAAACATAAAAAAAGGTTACCCCTTTTTTATTGAGAAGTTCGACTTGATTTACAAAGTAGTCAGGAGAATGAAACCTGACCTTATGGCCCCAAAACTTTGGTGAACCGCAGAAAGTGCAGTTTCCGGGACATCCCCGGGTCAAAGCAACATGTTGATATTTAAAATATTTTGCAGGAATGGGCAATTTGTCGAGGTTCTGAATTTTATCAGCAGGCTTGGTCTTAAATGCCGTGCCGTGTTTTCTGAAAGCGATTCCCTTAATATTTTTTATATTTTTATTTATGCCCTTATTATGTCGATGCTTTTCAAAGCATTTAAGCAGACTTAAAAAAGTGTACTCACCTTCTCCTATTACGGCAAAATCAATCTCTTTAAAATGTGTTAAAAGATGGTTCCATAAAAATGTGGCGCCGACCCCTCCTAAAACAATTTTTACATTTGGATTAAGCTGTTTCGCAATCCGGGCAATTTCTATGGCGCCCCAGCGGTTTGCATGCACTATGGAAAGACCGATCACATCCGGCTTCTTTTCGATAAAGGTCTCTTTTATTCTTTGAGGTGTTTTATTAATATTATACCAGTTCAGTATTTCAACATCATAATTATTTTCCTTTAGAAAAGCGCCGATATAATAAACCCCAATCGGCACAATACTAACATCTTCTTCATGAAGCCTGGCTTCAAGGCAATACGGATATATGAGTAGTATTTTCATTTTTGGCAAAATGAGACCTTTGCAAAACGCCCCCTTTTGCCCAACTTCTGCGTCAGGCTCAAATTTTAAGCCTCGAAATACTCAATGTATTCCTACGTTTAAAATTTTCGCCTTCCTTGAACTTGAACAAAATTGAGCATTTTTCAAAGGTCTCAATTATTATGAGACCTTTGAAAATTGAATATTTTTTATCTATATCTTATTAGAAGATAAGGTCAACGCAAAAATAAAGCAGATTTGGATACATCGCAAAAGCGCAGAAAGGCGGAAGTCAAATATGACGAACTCGTAAAAAGTCAGAGTGTTTTACGATAATCGAGAACAAAAAGTTCGAAAATGTCCCAACTTTATAAATCTCTGATAACGATACCTGAGTTTAGAGTATTTGAAATTCTTAGTTGCAAAATATTGTATTATAATGCATATTACTACTAATCAAATAATGAAATGGAGGTAATTATGCCAACAGCCGTTAAAATATCAGATGATCTTGCAACAAAAGCCAAAATTAAATCAAAAATATTTAAACGATCTATTGCCGGTCAAATTGAATATTGGGCAAGCATCGGTCAGATAATTGAAGAAAACCCAGATCTGCCATTGCCATTTATTCAAGAAATTCTCATTGCAAAAGAGCAAATTAAAGCTGGGCTTGGAACCCCTTATGTTTTTGGGGAAGGCGAATGAATAAAATAAATAAAATCATTCAGGCCCCTTTGTTTGCTAAACAGAAAAAAAGGCTGTATAAAAACCAGATCAAAGATTTAGATAACGCGGTTCGTAAAATAGCTAAAGATCCGGAAATAGGAACCATGAAGGTTGGTGATTTGAGTGGGGTTCGAGTATATAAATTTAACTCCATGAGTTCGTTAATTCTTTTGGCATATGAGATTATAGAGAATTCTCTTTTTCTTTACACCTTTGGTTCTCACCAACATTTCTATCGAGAACTAAAAAAATATCTCCATCGTTAAAAACCGTCAGTTTATGTTGCCACAACTTATTTATAAAAATATGCTTTGAGTTGAACGCTCCGGGAATTTTTTCACAGGGATCATGGGTCGGGAATCAGGAGTCGGGGCATGAGGATGAAAAATCTGAATCCCAAGCCATATCCACCGCGAATTGTTATGAAATACAAATGGCATGCAATTATTTTGCTGACAATCATATTCTTTTCCTTTTTTGCGGGAAGGCAATCTGATGCAAGATGCGTTACTGACCAGATGGGGCGTATTGTCAGTTTGCCTGATAACCCGCAGCGGGTTGTATCTCTTGCTCCGAGTATCACAGAAATCATCTATGATCTGGGGCAGGAACATCGTCTATCAGGTGTAACGAGGTTCAGCGATTTTCCTCCCAAAGCCGCAAAGCTTCCAAAGGTTGGTTCATTTGTGCAGCTCGATCTGGAAAGGATTGTGGCTCTAAAACCGGATCTATGTCTCGCTACAAAGGATGGCAACCCAAGAGCGGTTGTTGAAAGGCTGGAATCTCTTCAAATACCTGTATATGTCGTGAATCCCAGGGATTTTGATTCTGTGATGGAAACAGTTGTTGAGATCGGAGTTCTCCTGAATGCCGGCAAAAAGGCGAAAAACCTGGCGCAAAAGATGCGTTCCCGGATTCAGAAGGTTGAGCGCCTGGTGGCAAAAGCCTCAAGCAGACCGCGGGTCTTTTATCAGGTTGGGATTTTCCCCATTGTTTCAGCAGGGTCTGATACATTTATTCATGAACTTATTTTACTTGCCGGAGGGAAGAATCTTGCACAAGGAACTATTTCATATCCAAGGTTCAGCAGGGAGCAGGTTCTGGCCCTTTCTCCAGAGGTTTTTATCATCAGCTCCATGGCAAAAGGCGAAGTGTTTGAGCGTGTGAAAAAAGAGTGGAGCCGCTGGACAGACATTCCTGCTGTCCGAAACCAGCGAATTTTTCTGGTGGATTCAAGCCTTTTTGATCGCCCAACTCCCCGCCTTTTAGACGGTCTTGAACTTCTTGTCAGGCTGATACATCCGGAACTGTTTGAGCCAGAACTATTTGAGGACGAACAGTGAATCTTAAAACTCCATTTGTTCTAAAACGTATTGCGTGGGTTTCTTCCCTGTTTTTAGTTCTCCTTTTAATGACTATATTTATTGGAATTTCCATTGGGTCGACAGGAAACGGAGTAAAGGCGGTATTGCAATCACTGTTCGGAAAAGGAGGGGAAGACTCCATGCTGGATACAATTATCTGGCAAATCCGTTTTCCACGTGTGCTTCTCGCAGCCCTTGTCGGAGCAACCCTTTCCCTCGGAGGCCTTGTTTTTCAGGCTCTTCTTCGAAACCCGCTTGCCGAACCATATATTCTTGGCATTTCAGGCGGATCTGCTATTGGCGCCATCATCGGCATACTTGCCGGATTGTCCCGTTTTCCTGGCGTTAGTTTTACCGCATTTCTTGGAAGTATAGCCACGCTTCTCTTGCTTCTTATAATGTCATCCGGTCAATCTATTCTTAAAAAAAATACACTGCTCCTTTCCGGTGTCATGGTTAATGCATTTTGCAGTGCGATTATCATGTTTCTTGTTTCCATGACTCAGGATTCCAGGCTCCATAATATCATTTTCTGGCTCATGGGAGATCTTTCAATGAGCGATATCGGACAAGTCGGAATACTTGCGGCAACACTTTTACCATGTTTTATCATTCTTTTTTGGTATTCACACTCAATGAATCTCCTTCTTATGGGAAATGAAATGGCCCAGACCATGGGCGTAAACATCAAGAGGGTAACCACAATCCTTCTTGTAGTTACATCGTTTATGGTTAGTTCAACCGTATGTCATTGCGGCCTGATAGGTTTTGTCGGTCTGGTTATGCCGCATCTGCTCCGGCTTATACTTGGACCTGACCACCGTGTTCTTGTTCCAGCCTGTATTCTGGGTGGTGGGGCGTATATGGTTATATGTGATCTGCTGGCAAGGACTCTCCCTCAACAGGGTGAGATGCCCGCCGGTGTAATAACCGCGATGATCGGAGCGCCGTTGTTTATTTATCTTTTAAAAAGATCAAAACGATGAAAAAGGCAGTTGAAATAAAAAGCTTAAGTTTTTCGTACAACGACAATGAGATTTTAAAAAATCTTTCTTTTTCGGTCTCTGAAGGCGAATTTTTTGTGATAATCGGCCCAAACGGATCAGGCAAGACAACCCTGGTGAAAATAATTGCCGGAATCTTGAAGCCAAAAAAAGGCGATATTCAAATTCTTGATCACCCTTTAAAAAAGTATGCCCGAAAGGATCTGGCAAAAACAATTGCCCTTGTTCCGCAAATGGCAGCGCTTGATTTTCCATTTACTGTCACCGAGCTTGTTCTGATGGGGCGTTCCCCCCATTTAAGTATGCTTGGATTTGAGCAGGAAAAGGATCTGGAAATTGCCCAAAATGCAATGGCCCTCACAAATATTGAACATCTTGCACATAGAACAATAGATCAGTTGAGCGGAGGCGAATGCCAGCGCGTTTTTATTGCCAGGGCTATATGTCAGGAACCCAAAATAATACTTCTTGATGAACCGACCGCCTCGCTGGACCTTGCCCACCAGGTAAAAGTGATGGATTTGATGGAGAAATTGAAAAAAGAAATCGGTTTTACCGTTATTGTGGTATCACACGATGTAAACCTTGCGGCTATGTATGGCAGCCATTTGCTATTACTCAATGAAGGGATAATCGCAAGCCTGGGAAAACCGGAAGATGTTCTTACATGTCAGTTGCTTGAGAAGACATACAACTGCAAGCTGTTAGTGGATGAAAGTCCTGTTGGTAAATTTCCAAGGGTTACTCTGGTACCTCGATCAGGGGCGGCATATACAAAAGTCTATTGAGAAAAAGGTCTGACTTATGAAAGAGATAATATTTATTTTGGGGGGATGCAGAAGCGGCAAAAGCAGGCATGCTCTTAAGCTTGCGGAAGATATCCCCTGCCGGAAAAAGGTATTTATTGCCACATGTCTGCCGCTTGATGAAGAGATGAAGAAAAGAATTGAGCGCCACCAGAGGGAGAGAGAACGAACATGGACAACCATTGAAGTTCCGGTTCTTCTCCCTGAGGCAATAGATAAAAACAGTCAAAAATCGGATTTAATCCTTGTGGACTGCCTGACGCTCTGGATCAGCAACCTTCTTTTAGAAAACGATGATCAGGAAAAGCTTGCCGGACATGTTGATAGGCTGATAGAATCGCTTGAGAATGCGTTATGTCCGATTATTATGGTTTCAAACGAGGTCGGAGCCGGTATTGTGCCGGAAACGAGACTCGGCAGACTGTTCAGAGACGTTGCCGGCTTTGCCAACCAGAAGATAGCGGCATGTTCTAATGCGGTTATATGGATGGTAGCCGGCATACCTGTAAAGATAAGATAAATATAACTGCTCAGGTTCAAGGTTCAAGGTTAGAGAGCTATGAAAATTGACCATTTGAAGATATTGAGGCTTGGCAACAGTCAGGACGCGACACCAATCACGTCTGAAGAGATCAAGGCAACCAACCGTGAACCGTGAACCTAATAACCTGAGTAGTTACGAATAATTCTATTTTATTTGTATAAATTCGTGTTCATTCGTGGCTGAATAACTTTAGATGATTTATGAAAAGTTTGATTTCCGCAATACAATTTTTAACAATTCTACCTCTTGGAAAGCCGAAAATATTCGATCCTAAAGGGATGATCCCCTTCTTTCCGATTGTTGGTCTTATCCTGGGCGGACTGGTTTTGATCTTTGATCGGGCTGCTATGCGATTGTGGTCTGAGCCCGTTGTTGCCATGCTTGATGTAATTCTGCTTGTTGTTTTAACTGGAGCCTTCCATCTGGACGGTCTTGGTGATGCGGCTGACGGCCTCTTCGGGCACAGGTCAAAGGAAGAGGCGCTTGCTGTTATGAAAGACAGCAGAATCGGCGTGATGGGACTTGTCGCAATTGTCTGTGGATTGTCGATAAAATGGTGCGGCATCATGGAACTACACGCCCACCGGAGCCTGCTGCTCATTATTATACCAGCCTATGCAAGGGGAAGCATTTTATTCGGCATAAAGTTTCTTAAGTACGGCAGGCCTGAAGGCGGAACAGGCCATGATCTTTTTAGCGATTCATTAAAGATCAGCGCCTTTGGGGGATTGCTGATACCTGTAGCCCTTTCCTTTTTGTTAGGATGGAGAGGAGTTCTGCTAAAGATCGGAAGAGCGTCGTGTAGGGAAAGAGTGTAGATCTCGGTGGTCGCCGTA
>CBDAFK010000067.1:0-7772 GCA_965195235.1 uncultured Desulfobacterales bacterium
GGATTAATCCGGAGCATGGGTGGCTGGTCAGAGGTGCTTGCAAGTCGAAGGCGGGGTGAAAGAGAAGCGGCTGACCAGCGGATACTCGGTGATGGTGATTTTGTCAATCAGGTTATCACTGGACTTGATGATCTTGTTAAAAAGAACTTAAGGCTGTCAGGGCAGCGGATAGATATCAAAGAACTTGCGGAGAAAGTGTGCGAGAAGTATGATGTTTCTGAAAAGGAACTTCGTTCCGGCAGCCGAAGAAACATAGTAATGCAAGCCAGGCGAGCAATATCATGGATCGGAGTCGGAGAACTTGGCTATTCCGGCGCTGATGTGGCCAGATATCTTGGAGTGACGAATTCTTGCGTAACGCGAATGCTGTCAACAGGGGTAAAACCGGATATCGATGACATTGTTTTGGAGTTGTGAACGTTCTGCATGAATGTTTTTCATTTAGAAAGGTAGGGGAAAAGCCATGCTTGATTTTGTGCACGTTCTGCACGAACGTCCCGTAAGTTTTCACCCATGCTTGATTTTGTGCACGTTCTGCACGAACGTCCCGTAAGTTTTCACCTAAGATATATATTTTATGATATATACCTTGACACCTTTTGTAGATGGTATATATATCAGAAATTTACAAACTCATTTTGTTGTTAACCTGAAGCAGCGGACAATTAAATTTAAGAACGACTGAAACTCGCATATAAGTGAGCGTAAAGAAATAACTTAGAGCAATCCTTTTATAAAAAGCTTGCTAAAGCCGACATTCTCCGACTCATAGAAAATTTTATTCGGTCGTCGTTCTTTCTTAACGCTCACTAACACGCTCAAATCCCGCTAAAGCGGGACCGTTTTAAATTTAACTGCCCGCCACATCAGGTTGTTCGCAGATTATTTTTTAAGTTTGTAAATTTCTGTATATTTAAATATAAACCAATAATCAAGAGGAGGCGATTATGCAAACCGCCAAATTATTTATAAATGGACGAAGTCAAGCAGTTCGTTTACCAAAAGCCTATCGATTTAATGGAAATGAAGTCTATATAAAAAAAGTGGCTGGAGGGGTATTATTAATTTCTAAAAATCAATCTATGTGGGATCTTTGGGAAAAGAATTTAATGAAATATGAAGAACCATTTATGACTGAAAGAAATCAGCCGGAGTTACAACAAAAGAGAGAGAGCCTTGATTAGATATTTAATTGATACCAATATCTGTATTTACATAATGAATAAACGCCCGATAGGGATCATTCATAAGTTTAAGCTATTTGATGTGGGCGAAATCGGTGTGTCAACAATCACAGTTTCAGAGTTGCAGTATGGAGTTAGTAAAAGCAAAAATCGCAGGTTAAACAAACAGCGCCTCGAAGAGTTTCTTTTTCCACTTGAAATTCTTCCATACGACGAAATCGCTGCTACTATTTATGGAGATATTCGTGTTCAATTAGAGAAATGCGGGGAGCCTATCGGTCCACTCGACCTGCTGATTGCGGCTCATGCCTTAAGCAGAAATTTAGTTTTACTTAGTAACAATGAAAAGGAATTCAAACGAGTTAAAAATTTGAAAGTAGAAAATTGGGTTAAATAGAAATCATAGAACAATCTGCTGCACTTGATCGCAGAAGCCGAGCCGATTTAGAACATTTGTAGTTTTGAGAAGCAAGGAGGAGGTTCTTCATATAATGACTTATGCATAATGAAGTGGCCTATTTCGTGCGCAAGAGTGAACCTGTATTTTTCCACAAAATTATCATACTGATATTCATCGATAAAAATCTTCATTCGATCAGCACTTAAAAAACCGCTTTGGTTGAAGATTCTATATAAATTGGGAAAAGGAACGATATGCAGGCCCAAATCAGATTCAATTATCCACTCAATTGGTACTGGCAGCTGTAATGATGAATGGTATTTTTTCAGAAAATCTTCTACATATTCACCGACATGCCTATAGGTCAGATACGATGTCTTGAATGTCATCTTAATTCCTTCTTGAGTGCCTTAAGTAGTTCCTGGATTTTCGCCTTCTCAACGCCCTCTTTTCTTATAGATCTAAAAAGTATCGGCACCTCGGCCATCAATTCTTTATCGGAAACGATACCGGTAGGAATTTTACCTGCACTAATGGTAGCTAAATCACAAAATTCCAACCAATCATCAGATCCTTCCTTGATGCCAAGTGCTGAAGCATATTGCAGTCTTTTTTCCTTGCTTTGTGGTGGTGTCAGGATGCCTCTTTCGATTTTGCTAATATTACCCGCATCAAAACCATTCTCACGACAAAATTCCCTAAGAGTTTTTCCGAGAGCCTTTCGTTTTGCAGAAAATAACTCTTCAAAATTTGTATACATTTTCACCTCCTCTCTTTGCTTGCCCTCATTTTACATTGCCTCTGCCTGTTGTATTGTTTTATACAACGTTGTAAAAAACAATACAACACTTTTTTATTCTATTATGACATTGTCTATCAAGGTGTAATAGACGTATTCTTCAGTTTATTTTGCTTATTTGTCATAATTATTATCTTGCTAATTTCAGTTGTACCCAAATTGGGGATAGTTCAGGAGTATGAATGTATTGAAATGAAGAAAGCGGCTTAATTAACAGTCAACATTTTTAGGCTCCGTCCAGGTGGAATTATTCTTTTAAGGATTGCAAGCTGAATTCATTTTATACATTTCTATCCTTTTTTTAAATTTTAGCTTTTCGTGACTGGTTAACTTCCGGTGCAGTCCGGTTAAAGGCGTTGCGGACACATGCTTCCATTTGAGAAACTTCTTTATCTATGAGCTTTTCAAACCTGGCCTTACGCTTGTTCTTTGACAGGCGGCCATTATTTTCAATACACAGACGAATAAAGAGGTCGATGAGCCGATCAGGCATATCCACTATTGCCCTTATAGTTAGTTTGGCCTTGTCGTAATCGAGAATGTAGTCCAGTTCCAACACAAGCTCATTCTCAATTGTATCCTGAATAAATCCGAATAATCTCTCAGCTATAGCGGTCATGTCGATATACTTGTAGTGCAATAGCGTTTCATTCTTGACCTCCATCCTGCCGTCGCTGTCCAGCTCATAGTCCAGTAGTGGCAACAGAGGCTTTGAGAAAAGTTCGAGCGTTTCGTCGTATTCTTTTATTTTGCGCAACATGGTAGCCGAGACAGGAAAGATGAGACCCTTTGGGGTAAAGCGTCTTTTTGCCAGAATGTTGTGAATCAGAAAACGATGGATGCGTCCATTGCCGTCATCAAACGGATGCATAAAGACAAAACCAAATGTGATTGCCGTGGCAACCACGACAGAATGAACTTCGGAAGACATCATGCGCTTATATGCGTCAAACATGCCTTCCATAAGCATCGGAATATCTTCCGGCTTGGGCGCAACAAAATATACCAGTTCATTACCGAAACTGACTGTTTGACCGACGTAGCTCTGATCCGTACGGAAATCGTTGTTGGCAAAACGTTCATCAACTATTGCCCGCTGAAGTTCTATCAACGATAGTTTGTCAAAAAACTCTCGATCCCCTGCCGATCTAAGCAATTCAACAAATCGTGCAGCTCGTTTCTGATCTGGTGTCGCGCGCTCAATCTCAAATGAAGACTTTGTTTCCCTGGTGTATAAATAAGAAACAGCCCGCCGAAGGATTTCTTCCGGATAGCTTTTAACTACTTCCATCCCTTTTTTGTTTAACTGAAGGTCGATGTAATTCTTCAGAGTTTCAGTTTGTCGAATCATGGGGCAGAAGCGCTGATTCCCCAAGAGATTATCAGTAACTTTTTGCCGACGGTGCGGGATGCCTTTGCAGGTGTAATACTTATCTTGATCGAGGAGATCAACGTAATTGGTTGTCTTGGACGGTTGCAAGTCGAGTTCCCTGCCCATAAGATATTCGTATAGGAACCAGATTTTTCGGGCATACTTTCCTGCCGGGGTTTCCTTAATGAAGTGTTCTATATCCTTGTGATCTACCACCAGGAAAAGAGCGTTAAGGATTTCCAGGTTTATTCCTTCAAACTTCAGGGCAAATATCAAATGATCCTTCAAGCTGTTGCCCGGATCATATCTCTTAGTGTAGATCTCAGTTCTCCGGTAGCCGTCTATAACCGTCTTGCGTCTCCCTTTCTCGGCGATGAATGACTCAACATAGTGCGGTATAACATCGAGGGAATACCGGCAAACTAATTCGCTATAACCGACCCGCCTAAGACCTTCGGCTGGGTTGATTTCTGTATTATTCACTGACTCACCGTTGCAAAAAATGTTTTTCTGTAGAAATCAGCATTTAATTTGTTCTTATTATAGCAAAGTACATTTTCGTTGCAAGTATTTTTAACTGATATGATATTTGCACTTGGATTCGTGGATCTCTCCCCGGCATGATGGCGGGTGTACGAAGCTCCCCGCAGCAAGCTACGGGGTTAGCGAACGCTGTTCAGTTCAAAACAGTGTAAGCTGAAGCTGGTTTTTCTTTTTTTTCAAATAGCTCTGTTTACGTTCCATCAACCTTTGCTCAATATCTTCCACAAAAGGTGAAATTGTTCTTAAAGTGCGCTTCCCATATATGGTCCGCTTTTTTGCCATTGTTAAATAGAGTCTTTCCTTTGCACGGGTCATTGCAACATAAAAAAGTCTTCTTTCTTCATCAAGATCAACCGGCTCTTCTTTAGGTTTTATAAAGGGAATAAAACCTTTTTCGCATCCGGCAATAAAAACCACCGGAAATTCAAGCCCCTTGGCGGCATGCATGGTCATTAAGGCGACCTTTTCAGCCCGTGAATTATATATATCCGTATCAGTCTGCAACGCAGTCATCTCAAAAAAATCTGATGAATTATTGCCAAACTCTTTAGACAGCTCTATCAGCCTGGTTACAGTCTCGTTTCTTTTTGGATGCTGTTTTAACATCAAAGCAAGTTTAGTGCTGTTTACAATAAAATGAAGTTTTTCTTCCACGCTTTTCTCATTAACAGCCTTTTGCAGTTCGGACAAATTGACTAAAAAATCATGGAATTTCAACTGGCGGGCTTTGCTCATGCCGGGTATTGGAAAACGCCGGGCGTTATAAAATCCTTTTGTTAAAATAAAATGATTTTGGCAGCACCATCCTGTAAATATTTTTATCGTCTCATCGCTGATACCGGATAACAACTTAACTGTTCTTTTAAAATCAACGAAAGAACCTTGGCCATCTATGATCTTAAGCATAGAAATAAGCTCTGCGACACCTTTTTGTCTGAATAGACTTTCTCTGCTTGCGATCTGGCATGGAATTCCCGCTTTTTCAAAAACCTGCTCAATTATTTTACTCTGGCTGTTGGTACGGTATAAAACAGCAAAATCTGAAAAGCTTCTGTCTTCTTTGGTATTTATATTCTCAATCTTGCCTGAATCTATGGCATGAAAGGATAGTCCTCCTGTCAGGGCTTCAATTGTTTTTCCTATAGCCACTGCTTCTGCCTTTTCGGAAATTAGCTCAAGAATGTTGATTGTTTTTATGCCGTCTATCTCGGAATAAACACGCGATGTTGAATCATTATCTGTTTTTGTGGCGATGTTTTGATTTGTTATGATCTGGTAAGAGGCTTCAAGGATAGTCTTAGTAGAGCGATAATTTTGATTTAGATGAATTACAGTGCCCTGCGGATAATCCTCAAGAAAGCGTGTAAAAAAGCGAACATTGGAACCTCGGAAACCGTAAATCGATTGATTTGGATCACCGATAACGCAAAGATCTTTGTCAGGCGGAGCCAGGGCTTTTATAATCCGGTATTGACCATGGTTTATATCCTGATATTCATCCACAAATATATACTTGAAACGTTGCCGGTATATATTGGTAAATTCTTTGTCTGTTTCAAAACACAGGACTACTTTTAATATAAGATCTTCAAAATCGTAAAGGGACTGGGCGGATAAAATGTCCTGATATGCTTGATATACCCTTGCGAATGTATTTATTTCAGCCTTTCCGGCCACAGCTTCTAAATTATCATGGGGCTGCAGAATCTGCTGTTTGGCTGATATAATTTTGTCTAACAGATACTTTTTTGATAAAGATACTAAGCAGCTTTCGACGCCAGCCTGTTTTATTGCCTCTGAAATCAGGGCCATTCGATCATCATCATCGATAATAGTATGAGTCTGATCATTTTCTCTGTCCTTTAAAATTTTTAAGCATAATGAGTGAAAGGTGTTTACAAATGGAATCACGTTACTTCCTGTGAAGCGTTTAATCCGATCTTTCATTTCCCTCGCAGCCTTATTTGTAAAGGTTACTGCAAGAATATTTTCCGGCAAAACATCTTTTTCTTTTATCAAACAGGCTATCCTGCTGGTAATGGTATGGGTTTTGCCGGTGCCAGGGCCTGCGACAATCAATAAAGGCCCCCCATCGTGGCAAACCGCCTGTCTTTGCTGCGTATTTAAACCCTCTTTTGCTTTTGGCCCCCGGCCTCCAAAATTTTGTGAAGGCTCCTTAATCTCTGTTTTTCTATTTTCTTGTTTTGTTATGTATTTTTTATGCGCCTTTGTCTTTGAATCTGTCTTTGGTACGACAAACAGTGATTTCTGGCCCATCAAACTCTCGCGTTCCTGGTCTTTAAATATCTTCACCCGGCCGAACTCACCATCATATCCAGGGGAAATATCGATTTCTTTCCTGCGCATCCTTTTTACAGCCTCACCAAGCAGCGGAATGCCTGCCTTATCAATGGCCTTTGGATTTAGATTGTGAAGTATGCTGAATTCCGGGCCAAGACTTTCAAGAGCTGCGCTGTAATTTCTCATTACCTTTTTTGACCCTGGGCCAACCTGTAATATTTCTGATAAAATATTAACGAGAGGAACTATGCTGTAATAAGGGTGGGTTTTTTGCGGCTTTTCACCTGCCGGCCGATCTGCCAGCTCCTCGACACGGTATAATACTCCGACAGTCAAAGGTTTCCCGCAGACCGGACATATTCCTTTATTTTTTATGGTTTTTTCCGGGCTAAGACAAACAGAGCATTTGCGGTGTCCGTCAAGATAATATTTTCCTTCTTCAGGATAAAATTCAAATGTGCCTAAGAAATGCTTGGGATCACCTGTTTTTATTGCCTCTTTTATTGCAGAATATGAAAGGCTTGTGTTCAGAAGATTTGCCTCCCGACCAAGTTTTAATGGAGAATGAGCATCTGAATTTGACACAAGGGTAAGATTGTCAAGGCTGGACACACGCCAGTTCATTGGCGGATCAGATGAAAGGCCTGTTTCAGCGGCAAATATATGGGGAGTAAGATCCTCAAAACATTCCTCAATAGAGTCAAATCCTGATTTTGAACCAAGAACAGAAAACCAGGGCGTCCATATATGGGCTGGTATTAAAAAAGCCTGATCTGAAGTTTCAAGGAGGATCTCAAGAAGATTTCTTGCGTCCAGACCAAGGATCGGCCTTCCATCAGACTTAATGTTTCCAATTTTATCTAATTTTGCATTAAATTTATTGGCAATATTTAGATCAGGCACAAATACAAGATTATGATTTTTCCTTGTTTTATCATTTTTCTTATAAATATTGCTGATTTCAGAAACCAGAATAAAACGAATCTTGCTGCGGCAGGATATCGGGACTTTTTTGTCACATTCCCTGGCAATCTCTTTTTTTAATTTAAAAAGTCCTTCCTCTGCCGGCTCTAATTTTTCATTTATTTCCGCAAACCAGCCGGGATGTGTAAAATCGCCTGTTGCGACAACAGTAATGCCTTTTAATTGAGCCGCAATATAGAGGTTTTCAAG
>CBDAFK010000068.1:0-12904 GCA_965195235.1 uncultured Desulfobacterales bacterium
AAGCCGGCCTGAGTAATTTCAACAGGATCTTCAGCAGTCCAAATTTTGGTTTCTACCTTATTAATATAGCTCAGGGCTGAATGAAGCGTGGTAGTTTTACCTGAACCTGTAGGGCCGCACACAAATATGATGCCATAAGGCTTAGTTATTACACTTACAAAATTTTCATAATTTGCTTTTGAAAAACCCATTTTGTCAAGGGGAATAGGCTCGCCTGCCGCGAGGATACGCATTACAATATCCTCCAATCCACCCTGGGTTGGAACGGTTGCCACCCTGAGTTCTATGTCAAGGCCGCCGTATTTTTTGAATTTGATCTTACCGTCCTGGGGCTTGCGGCGTTCCGCTATATCAAGATCCGACATAATCTTTATACGCGATACTACCGCATTCTTGTAGCTGTAAGGAATAGTCTGGTATAAAGAACAGGCGCCGTCAACTCTCACACGCACCCGTGTGTTTTCCTTCCCGGGATAGGGCTCTATATGAATATCTGAGGCCCCGCGATTGTAAGCATCAATAATGATCTTGTTTACCAGTTGAACTACTGCGCTGTTTTCCTCTGTTACTGCGACTTCGGCCTCATCAATCTCCTCGGCCTCATCCTGAAGCTGTCGAAGAATATCGTCCATATTGGCCAGATCTTTGTCATCCTGTGTAAACAGCTTGATATAATTAAGGATATCCTCCTTGAATGCAACGCAAAACTGGATCTGTTTTCCTGAAAAAAGAGCTTTTATTTCGTCGATTTTCTGAAGGTCATGCGGGTTATCTACGATAATCGTCGTCTTTCCGTCCTCGACACGCAAAGGCACCCAGACATTATTCCGCATAAAAGGAACCTTCAGGCCGACCAGGAGTTCTCCCGGGATAGCTATTTTTGAATCATACTCTATAAATGGAATATTATAATATTTGCTGTAGGATTTACCGACCTCTTTTTTTTCGATTTTAAGATCCTTTACAAGAGTATTTTCTACAGGCTCTTTTCTCTTTCTCGCATCAGCTATGGCTTTATCCAGTTCTTTTTGGGTGAGAATATGATTTTCAATGAGATAACTAAATTTATTGACCCTTGCCCTTGCCACCCGTTTCTGGTTATATAATGCAATGCCAAGTATTTTAGCGAGTTCTGTTACAGACTCCTCATCCATTTTTGTAAAAGAACTGCTGGTTACCCTGTTTATCAGTTGAACCGCTCCAAGCAGATACTTCTTGAAAATTATCGGAACTACAAGGACTTGAGTTGTTTTAAAACCTGTTTTTTGATCCCAGCTTTTATCAAATTTCAAAGCAGGATCGATTGCAGCCAGCTCCTTATCATCATAAACATTTTTTATATTTATAAGCTTTTGTTTAAAGGCAGAATATCCAGCGATACTGCTTGAAGAAATAGGAACCCGGATTTCTGATATTTCGTGGCCGGACTTGAAACGTGACACCAGTTCTCTTTTTTTTCCGTCCACAACATAAACAGTAAGTCTTTCCGCCTCAAAAAGATCTGTAATTTCGTCTTTCAGATCGATTAAGATCTCATCCATATTGGATGCAGCATATATCTTGTTGCAAATGTTCTGGAGTTTTGTCCTGTATTCCACCTCCGATTTGAGGCTCTGGACATTTGCAACCTTTGTATCTGATGCATTAGTATTTTTTAACATGTTTATTACCAATATAAAGGGTTAGGCAACATTAAATCAGAGGCTTTTGGGCTTGTCCGAGTCGCGTTGATTTTGATAATTGTCATAAAGCTTTTTTACTCCTCCGCCGATAAGCAACACACCGAGAAAATAGAAACAAAAACGTATGAAAAACATTATCGAAGAAAAGTATTCGATCTGCTCTATTTTGGGCATAACCTGGGGTATTCTGTAAAATACCCCTATTCCAGCCAAAACAAGGGCAATGCCCCAGACTAATTGAATAACTTTTTTGTTTTTTGTCATGAGTTCAAAGGTTCAAAGTTCAAGGTTCAAAGTTCAGGGTTCAGGGTTCAAAGGTTGTTGTTTTTCCAAATTGAGAAGCAGAGCGACATCATTATTCGACGTTCGATGTTCAATGTTCGATGTTCGACGTTCATCTTTTCTCTTTCTTATCTCCTCTATTCTTGCTCGTTGCTCATTACTCGTTTCTCGTTGCTGGTTTTTTCATTCGATGTTGGACGTTGGACGTTCGACCTGCCGCGACGGGCGCACTCGCTGTGCTTGCGCACTGTCGCAGCAGGAGCACGGCGGGTGTTCGATGTTCATTTTTTTCTATTTCCCATTTCCCATTTCCTCTATCCTCTATCCTTTTTCCTCTTTAATCTATTGCCCTTGCCCTCTGACCTCTGTCTTCCGACCTCTGTTCTCTTCCTGACCTCTGACCTCTGTCCTCTGCCCTCTGTCCCTTTCCTCTATCCCCCCAGATAATGTTCCTTTACCTTTGGGTTGTCCAAAAGTTCGGCGGCTAAACCTTCTAAAACGATTTCACCTCTCTCGATCACGTAGGAGTGATGAGCCACTTTAAGGGCAGCCCTTGCATTCTGTTCCACAAGGAGAACCGTGACGCCTGACTGGTTGAGCTGTTTAATGACGTTAAAAATTTCCCGGACCACGAGGGGGGCTATGCCCATGGAAGGTTCGTCCAAAAGCAGGAGTTCGGGACGTCCCATCAGGGCACGGCCGATGGCCAGCATCTGCTGCTCACCGCCGGAAAGGGTACCTGCGATCTGTTTGGAACGTTTTTTCAGGATCGGAAACATCTGATAAACACTCTCGATTCTTTCTTTGATCTCAAGCCGGTTGCTTCGTTTAAAATAATGATAGGCCCCGAGATTGATATTATCCCGGACGGTCAAATGGGCAAAAATCTGTCTCCCTTCCGGCACCTGTGAGATGCCAAGGCGCACGATCCGGTTTGCCGGCATACCGGCAATATTCTGCTCCTTGTAAAGAATACTTCCCCCATTGATCTTCATTATGCCGGAAATAGATTTTAAAAGGGTGGACTTGCCTGCTCCGTTGGCGCCAATGATGGAAACCACCTTTCCCGCGGGAACCTGTATGGAAATATCTTTAAGCACACGGATACTTCCGTAAGATGCGTTGAGTCCCTCAATCCTTAGCATATTAGTTCCTTAGTTGTAAATTTTGTGCTTTTTGTGGCAAAAAATCAATACACAAGCACCAAATATCAACTAAATTCCAAATTCCAATGTTCAAATAACAAAAAAGTCTCAAATTCCAACACGCTGTGCAAGCGCCTGCGCTGCGCCTGACCAAAATCTGTTTTGAATTTTAAATTTTGGTTATTGTGATTTGTTTGTGATTTGCTATTTGCTATTTGTTTTTTCCGGTTTATCCGGGTTAGGCTTCCACTCCTAAATACGCATCAATAACCCTGGGGTTGTTCCGGACATCTTCAGGTGGCCCCTCGGCGATTTTCTCACCATAGTTCAGCACCAGAATCTCATCCGAGATATTCATCACCACCTTCATATCATGTTCCACCAGTAAAACGGTCATCCCTTTTGCATTGATGGCCTTAATTAAAGAAGATGCCACATGAGTCTCGGTCTCATTGAGACCGGCCGCGGGTTCGTCCAGACAAATCAGTTCCGGCTCACTCGCCAGTGCCCGCCCGATCTCTAATAATTTCTGTTCACCGAGGGGCAGGCTGCCCGCTGAATCTTTGAATTTATCAGCAAGCCCGATAAATTTCAGAATCTTCAATGCACTTTCCCTGATCCGTTTTTCTTTACGTCTGGACTGAGGCAGAACAAGCCCTGAAGCCATAAAGGAGGTCCGAATCCGGGTATGACAGCCTAACATGACATTTTCAAGAACCGTCATATTTCCGAACAGCTCAACCGTCTGGAAAGTCCGTGAAATACCCCTGTCCGCAATCTTGTGGGCCTTGAGATGTTGAATGAGTCCGCCCTTGAACCTCACCGTTCCCCGTGTTGGCGGAAAAGATCCGGCAATAACATTAAACAGGGTTGTCTTGCCTGCGCCGTTGGGACCGATAATCGCCTTAATTATTCCTCTCCGGACCTTAAAATTAAGGTTGCACAGCGCCATTAGCCCGCCAAAGGTCATGACCACCCCTTGCAGCTCGAGAACGTTTTCCTCTATATCAGCGCTCATCAGATACCTGTTTCCTGAACCAGCCTTTTACAATCACTGGCATCCCTGCCAGACCGTCCGGTAATAAAACGGTGACAAAGAGAAGTATGGCGCCATACACTATGATCTCAAATTCCTCAAAATAATGGAGCCACTCATAGCTCAAAAAGGTGATCAGACCGGTCCCCATGATCGCCCCCCAGATATTATGCATCCCGCCGAGGGCGATCATGATCAGAAGTTTTATGGAAAAGAAAAGGTCAAAAGTCGATGGATTGATAAAATTAAGATAATGGGCATAAAAACTTCCGGCCAAAGATGCCAAAACAGCGGAGTAAACAAATACCAGTAGCTTGAACCTGGAAACATCCACCCCTATGGCGCTGGCTGCCTGTTCACTGGCATGGATGGCCCTTAAAGCCCGGCCGGTGCCGGATTGAATTACATTAACGGTAAAGATAAAAACCGTTAGAACAAAACCCCAGACAAGGTAGTAATAGCGTTCAGCAGAATCAAACTCAAAGCCAAAAAGGCTTAATCCAGGGATGCCGGACATGCCGTCCGGACCGCCGGTCCATTCGATTTCTTCGTTGAAGATTATAAAAATGATGATTCCAAAAGCAAGGGTTGCCATGGCGAGATAATGCCCTTTTAATTTGAGAGAAGGCGCACCCACCAAAGCAGCCACGACCGCGGTAACGGCCATACCGATGACCATGCAGGCCCAGGCATTTATTCCGTAATTTGCGGTCAGGATGCCCGAAATATATGCACCGATACCAAAAAACGCTGCATGCCCAACTGATATCTGGCCGGCATACCCCATTAAAAGGCTGAGACCAATGGTAATCAGGCAATAAATACCCACAAATACCATAATGTCAGTATAATGATTTATAGCGGAAATTTGACTTGCAATCCATGGAAATGCGATAATAAAAATAGTAAAGATGACAATGGGAAGTTTAGCAATTCGCAACATGCCTAAAACCTTTTGATTCTGCTGATTTCTATACTGCCCAGAAGCCCGTTTGGTTTAAAGAATAAGATAATAAGAAGCACAATCAACGCAAAAGCATCTTTGTATCCCGAGTGAATAAGACCTGCTCCAAATGATTCGATACTTCCCATGATCAGTCCACCGAGGATAGCGCCGGGAAAGCTTCCCAGCCCGCCAAGAATAACCGCGCCGAATCCCTTTATCGCGAGCATGGCCCCACGGTCATATTCCATAAGGGATATCGGGGTTATGGCAATACCTGCAACCGCTCCGATAGCTGCTGAAAGAGCAAAGGACAACAAAATCATCTGCTTGACATTGATGCCGACCAGACTGGCCGCATCCGCATTGTCGGCGCAGGCGGTCATGGCCTTGCCGATGATGGTCCGATTAAAGAATATGGATAGAGCAACAGCGGTGATGATCAAAAAGCCGATCACCCAGAAATACTGGGGTTGAACCACGGCTCCCAGAATGTTGATTGGATTACGGCCGGAAAACGCAGGAAGATCAAAAGGGTCCTTGCCCCAAATTAACGAAGCCGTCCCTTTGATTATGATGGATACTGCAATAGTAGCGATAATCAATGTAAGTACCGACGGACGACGGATAGGACGAATAGCGAGACGGTCGATAAGTATCCCGATCACCGTTACCAGAACAATTGTAGCCGGAAAAGCCAGAATAAGGGGCAGCCCCATGGCAACATGCAAGGAAACCATTATCAATCCGCCCAGCATGACGAATTCACCCTGGGCAAAATTGATAATTTCGGTCACATTATAGATAATATTAAACCCCACGGCCACCATGGCATAAACGCTGCCCACAGTCAGCCCGGTAATGAGGTATTGTAAAAGCTGGCTTGCCAGCGTAATTTTTTCCATCAGTCAACCAGCGCCCAGTTATCGCCTTTCACGATCACCATGTGAAAGGCCCCTTTTGTCAGACCGTTGTGGTCGTCCGGCGAAAAACTGAACACACCATGCTGGCCCACAAATCCCTTTGTGTTTTCGATGTAGTCCCGTATTCCGGCCTTGTCATTGCCTGCGACAGTCAGGGCGTCCACAACGAGTTGCAAAGCATCCCAGGCATGCCCGCCGAATGAACTCAGAGGTTCATTGTATTTGGCCGTATAGTTCTTCAGATAATCCATTGTTACACTTTTTTGAGGATGGTCTGCCGGTAAAAGTCCGGCAATATTACAGGCGCCAAGCGGGCAGAAAATACCCTCGGCAGCTCCTGCCGCCAGCTTGATATTTTTACGGCTGCCAAAGCCGTGGCTCTGATATAACGGAATACCTGCCATTCCCAGATCTCTCCAGTTGCGAGTCACTGTAACCTGCGTGGGACCGATGGACCAGTTGACAATAGCGGCCGGGGCCTTGCCCTTTATTTTGGTCAACTGGGCCGTCATATCCGTATCCTTTGGCCCGTACTTTTCATCGGCAACAATGTTCATATTATATTCGGGTGCAAGCCTGATCAGCTCTGAACGTCCACTGGCCCCGAATCCTGAGGTTACGCTTATGATGGCAATTTTATTGATTCCTCTGTTTTTAAGATGGGTATAAATGGCTTCAACAGCCATGCTGTCCGACTGGGGGCTCTTAAAAACCCATTTATACGGCTTGCCCGTCTTTTTATTGTGAACAATCTTGTAACTCGCTGCACAGGAGACCAGAGGGGTTTTATATTTTTCAGCAACCGGTATAACCGCAAGGGAGAGTCCGCTCAAGGAAGGACCGATCACCGCACAGACCTTGTCCCTGGTAATAAGCTTTTTTACCGCCAGGTTGCACTTGGTGGCATCCCCTTCGTCATCATAAATAACAAGTTCCAGTTTTTTTCCGTTAACGCCGCCGGCATTGTTGATCTTTTCAGCCAGCATCTCGGCGGTTTTCTTTTCCGGATCACCCAAAAAAGAGGCGCGGCCGGTCACGGAAAAAACGGCGCCTACTTTATACTCTCCATCGAAGGCGTTTGCCTGGCCAATGAGCAACCCCATACTGAAAAAACAAATTGTTGCAATAATAGAAATTTTCCTGAGTGTCATTTTCTCCTCCCTTTGTTTCTGGTTTTAAGAATGATGGTAACACGTTAACGCGCTATTATTTTTTTGACAGGATTAACAGGATATTCAGGATTTAAATTATTGTAGCCGTTCACGGCTTGAAACTTGAAATTGGAAATTGGGAAGAACAGTACAAAAGCATGAAGGCCAAATTTCTAATTTCTAATTTCAATGTTCCGTGAACGCTTACAAATCTCGTTTATCCTGTTATCCTGTCTGATTTTTTCAAAAGGCTAAAATGTTACAAAAGTTTTGATGTCTTTACATCGCATACACTTTGCTTCCCTCAATTACCGTTATGTTGTTCTTTTGAAGTAATTTTATGGCCTCATCGATTGGATCAATTCTAAAGATCATTACCGCATTTTTCCCGGTATGCTGCACAAAAGCATACATATATTCCACATTAATTCCGGCCCGGTTCAAAATATCGAGTATTTTATTCAGGCCTCCGGGCCTGTCTTCCACTTCTGCTGCCACCACATCGGTTTTGCTCACGGTAAAACCACGGTTTTTTAATGCTTGTATGGCCTTTTGATTGTCATTTACGATCAGACGCAACACGCCAAAATCAGATGTATCGGCCAGGGCCAGCGCCCTGACATTCACATCCGCTTCTGCAAGAATAGCTGCAACTTCAGCCAGACGTCCGGCCTTGTTTTCCAGAAAGACCGATATCTGTTCAACATGCATTTTTATCCTCCTTTTTTTATTTTTTAAACAAAAAACCTCTTTCTCACGCAAAGCCGCAAAGACGCAAAGATTTTAAAACTATAACCTATTGACTACTCTTGAAATACCTTCCCCGCCAGGCTGACGGCGGGCAAGCTCTTCCCATATATATTTCACCACCAAGAACACGAAGAATTCAAATAGCCTAACAGCCTCCCGCCGAATAAACTAATCTCTCTATCCTCTGTTTCTTTTGTTTTTCATTCGATGTTGGATGTTCGATGTTCGATGTTGGACGTTCATCTTTTCTATTCCCTCTTTCCTCTATTCCCTGTTTTTCATTCGACGTTGGACGTTCGATGTTCGATGTTGGACGTTCATCTTTTCTATTCCCTCTTTAATCTCTTGCCCTCTGTCTTCTGCCCTCTGACCTCCGATATCTGTCCTCTGTCCTCTGTCCTCTGTCCTCCGACCTCTGACCTCTGACTTCTGACCTCCGACATCTGTCCTCTGCCCTCCGACATCTGACCTCCGACCTCTGCCTTCTGTCCTCTGTCTTCTGCCTTCTGACCTCCACTATATCTTGCGGTTATCGATAACCCGCACAGCTTTTCCCTGGCTTCTTGCAATTGCCTTGGGTTCAACAAGCTTTACCTGAGCTGAAACTCCGAGATATTCCTTAATATTTTTTGAGATTTTTCTTTCCAGATTCTGCAGGACTTTTACCTCGTCAGAAAAAAGACGTTCTCCCACCTCTACCAGAACTGTGAGTGTATCAAGCTTGCCTTTTCTGTCAACAACAAGCTGGTAGTGAGGCTCGACTTCATCTATTTCCATGAGAACACTTTCGATTTGTGACGGGAACACATTTACACCGCGAATAATGAGCATATCATCTGTGCGTCCACTGACTTTGTTCATGCGGATAAGTGTACGGCCGCATATACACGGCTCCGGATTGAGTGAGGTTATGTCACGAGTTCTATACCGTATAACCGGAAAAGCTTCCTTGGTTATGGTTGTAAAAACAAGTTCGCCGGTTTCACCATAAGGAAGGACTTCTCCGGTTGCGGGATTAATAATTTCAGGAATAAAGTGATCCTCAAAGATGTGAAGACCTTTTTTCGCTTCATGACATTCAATGGCAACGCCCGGGCCCATAACCTCGCTTAAACCATAAATATCTACCGCAGTTAAATTCAGTTTCCGTTCTATCTCTTCCCGCATCTTCTCAGACCAGGGTTCAGCCCCGAATATCCCGAATTTGAATTTTAAATCTTTAAAAGAAACCCCCATCTCCTCCGCCACTTCTGCGAGGTAAAGGGCATAAGAAGGGGTTGCGGTCAGAATTGTTGGACCGAAATCTTTCATAATAATAATCTGTCTTTTGGTATTGCCTCCTGAAACAGGAATAACAGATGCGCCAAGTTTTTCAGCGCCGTAGTGGGTCCCTAAACCTCCTGTAAAAAGCCCATAACCATAAGCATTGTGAATTATGTCTCCGCGAGTTGCCCCGCCTGCGGCAAGGGAACGGGCCATAAGCTCAGCCCAGGTATTAATATCCCGAGCCGTATACCCCACAACGGTGGGCTTTCCGGTAGTTCCGGAAGAGGCATGAATACGAACTACATTATCCATGGGGACCGCAAACATTCCAAAGGGATAATTATCGCGCAAATCCTCTTTTGTAGTAAAAGGAATTTGTTTTAAATCATCAAGCGACTTGATATCATTGGGCTTGATATGATTTTCTTCAAACTTTTTCCTGTAAAAAGGAACATTTGCATAGACACGATCAATGGTGGCCTTGAGCCGTCTCAGTACGATTGCCTCCAGATCTTCCCTTGGCATGGTTTCAAATCCGATATCGAGAATCATTCTAACACTCCTTTCAAACAATAAAAAAATTTATTCTTTTAAATTTCCCTCAAAATCGGGCTTTCGCTTTTTTAGAAAAGCCGATACTCCTTCTTTTGCATCCGGGCTTGTGAAACAGAGGGCATCTGACCTCTGATTTCTGTTTCTTCATCTTTTCACATTCAACATTGCAGCCAGTGAGCTTTGGCGAATTCGATGTTCATTTTCTCTTTTCTCTTTCCCATTCAACATTCGATGTTGGACGTTCGATGTTCGATGTTCATCTTTTCTATTCCCTCTTTCCTTTATTCCCTGTTTTTCATTCGATGTTGGACGTTCGATGTTCGATGTTGGACGTTCATCTTTTCTATTCCCTCTTTCCCATTCTTTTATCTTAGCGCCTTAGCGCCTTTGCGTGAGCCTGCCCTTAACACCTCAAACTTTACCCTTTTTTAGCATCTGTCTTTAAAAAAGCAGTCGGACTTGTCTCCTTGATGTAGCCTCTGATACCTTTTACTATAGCATCGCATAAATGATTCTGGTATTTTGGGTTGATTAATCTTTTACATTCCCTGGAATTGCTTATAAAGGATGTTTCAATTAATATAGAAGGCATCTGGGCTCCAAGAAGAACATAAAATGGCGCCTGTTTTACCCCTTTATTCTTTATCCGGCTGTATTTCTTTTTCATATGTTTATACATAGCCTCCTGGACATGGTATGCCAGACGGCTTGATTCATTGATCTTGGCATTTTGCATAAGATCGCTTAAAATAGTTTGCAAGTCGCTGATATTCTTAGTCGATGTGGCGTTTTCACGGGCGGCAACCAATATGGCATCATCATCTGTGGCAAGGTTCAAAAAATAGGTCTCAATACCACAAGCCCTTCTGTTTCTGGCAGCATTTGCATGAATGGATATAAAAAGATCTGCATTTTTTGTGTTTGCAATTGCCGTTCGCTCTTCAAGGGTAAGGTATTTATCTCTCTTGCGGGTCATAATTACTTCGCAACCTAATTTTTCCCGAATTTTCTTAGCAAGTTTTTTTGCTATGTTAAGCGCCACGCTCTTTTCATGAACGCCCTTTAAATAACCCGGCGCTCCATAATCACGCCCCCCGTGGCCAGGATCGATAACAATCCTGTTAACTCCAAGAGCCAACTGCTTTGCCAGGGCGCTTGTAGTAATCGTTGCATCCTTCTTTGAGGTTATAACTTTAGAGCCTGCCTTATATGTTGTGCCTGTGTTTTTTCCCCATACATCTATGACAATCCTGAATGGATTCTTCAATGAAAAGATTTTGTAAGTCTTAAACGACCTTATGTCTATAACCACCCTGACCGAATCGGATGTGTACTGACCGGCTCGCGTATCACTGAGCAGATTGTCGTTAATGGGAATTCTCTTTTCTGTGTCTTTCCCTAAAATAGAGTTTTTTAAATCAACATACAGACGCTGGGGCTTTTTGATTGAAGGGTCTTTTCTAAGAAGTCTGTGAACGTATGATGTTTCCCTGTCAGCATCGATAACAACTCTGGTATAGCTTGGATTGGACCAGAATCGAAGGCCTGTTACTGTGGAAGTTTTATTATTCTTTTTTTGTTTCTTTGGTGTCGTTATTGATGCGACCTTTCCGCGCCTGGACATGGAAAAAGCCCTTATGGCCGCACCGGCCTTATATTTATATCTGCTTTTCGGAAAACGTTTTATAATACGCTCAAATAAATCAATGGCCTCTTTTTTGTCCGATCTTTTATATGATCTTTTGTAAAGCTTCTGATAAAGCTTTCCGGACATATAAAGCCCTGCGGCAGCCCACGGGCCTGAAGGATCATGCCTGTAAACACCCTGAAATTTTTCTATGCAGTTCAGCCAGTGGTGCCTGTATTTTTGTTTTTTGGAACTTTTGCAGAGCTTATTATAACAGGCTTCAGCCTTAATATACTTATCTCTTGCCGTAACAGCCGATGATACGTCCGGCTGCATAATCGCAATAATACAGCAGATAAGAAAATATAATAATATGAATGATTTTTTACTCAAATTTTATCCCCAAAAAAACTTTTACCACAGAGTTCACAGAGCACACAGAAATAATCATTTAAAATTAACAATTCTCTATATATTTCTCCGGTCTCCCCGACCTCTGACTTCTGACCTCTGACCTCTGACCTCTGTCCCTTTCCTCTATTCTATTGCGTTTTCCACCACAGTTTCGGCTGGCCTGGCAGAAACACTTTGTAATGATTCCAGCCTGATTTTTAGGGCAGATATTTCTTCGAGTTGTGAATCATTGGCGGTTTTAAGGTTTCGGATATTTTTTTTGAATTTAAATCTTTCAGCAAGACCGGCAAAAAAGGCGATAAAAAAACCTGTTAATAAACATACAAAATATATGACTCCATTGGGCAATTCCGGAGTATGATATTCATCAGCAATCATCAGGTCTAACTTGAAACTCTGTTTCGCAGTAATAATATCCTGGTTTTGAAACAAAACCAAAAGGATAAATCCGGCAATAATTACCCAGAAAGCAATCTTGATATTTTTCATATCACTTCTCCTTTGGTATCAAGTTGTTGTATCTAATTTATCAACGTATAACTTTAAATTATTAACCGTATATTCGATGCGCCATGGCGCCCACATTGTTTTCATAGTAAATTTCTTCTTTGTTTAAGGTTCAGAGTTCAGAGTTCACGGTTCAAAGTAAAGTGCCTAAAGTGAGCTAAAGTGCCTAAAGTTATGGAGTCGCTCCGCTCCGTTTGTTTTCTAAATTAAGGAGCAAAGCGACATCATTATTCTACGTTCGATGTTCGATCTGGCTTCGCAAATGCTATGCCAAGACACGTGTTCGATGTCCATTCTAATCCTCTTCCCTCTATTTCTTTTGTTTTTCATTCAACATTCGATGTTCGATGTTGGACGTTCATCTTTCTATTTCCTATTTCCTCTTCCCTCTTTAATCTCTTGCCCCTGCCCTCTGACTTCTGACCTCTGACTTCTGACCTCTGTCTCTTTCCTATTTCCATAATCACTCAATCCCTTTATTTCCATACAATTTTACCATCTGGAACTCAACCTTTTTTTACTTTTAGCGGCACTATCTCCACCTTTCCGTATAGCCCAATCCTATCGCCCATAATAATGACAAGCCCTGTAACTCCGTCGATATTTTTCCCAAACTCTATTGC
>CBDAFK010000069.1:0-11151 GCA_965195235.1 uncultured Desulfobacterales bacterium
CTCGGCAACGGATGTAGCGAGACATCTTGAAATTAAGCAAACAAGCGTTTTACAATTGGTGAAGAAAGGGAAGATTCTGTGTGGTGGACTTGGCCTGCAGGCGTAAACTTGTGAAACAAGCAACGTCCCCCATACTTCACCATACTTAAACTAGAATGAGTCCAATCATACCAATAAATGGTACAATCATATTCCGGTCCATTTCGTTCGAGTTCACGACTGACGGTGGTATGGTGCCGATTGATCCTCCGGGCGATCTCGCGGGGAGTAAAACGGGCAATACTTAAATGACTGATGACATATCTTTCATTTTCTGTAAGATGGGTATAAGGCATGACAGGCTCCTTCTGGTGTGAGGTTGGTGGATCTTCCTACACTACCAGAAATTCTGTCATGTCTTCTATTTACCTTTGGTGGTGCACTTCAACTTGAATTCACCAACGTCCCCTATGGCACCCACAGTGCGTTGCCATGTGCAGAGCGGGGGAAAAATATACTTGACAAAGATAAGAGGTTGAGGGATTTATTGAGTATTAAGTGACAAAGTGCCAATGTTCCCCATCCCTTGAGTGATGCAAGCGAAAGGAGGGTATAATAACATGTCAAAATCATTTATAAAATTAGTGTCTTATCATCTTGTCGCAGCAATGCTGGTAATAGGTATTGTGCCTCGGGTTGAAGCAGGGCTTTCACCGTCAGATGCAATCGCCCTTTCACAGGCCAACAGGACTGGTGACCTTGCAACCATCCAGAAGATCCTTGAATCAAAAAAGATCGGCAAACGACTCGAAAACCTTGGTTTTTCGCAGAGTGAAATCCAGTCGAAGTTAGGCAGGCTCAATGATGATCAGCTTCACAAACTCGCCCTGAGACTTGATGAGATCAAAGTTGGAGGCGGTGGCTTTGAAGTTCTGGTGATAGTTCTTCTCGTAGCCATAGTGATTGGGGTGTGGCTTTATGTCGAGGGAAAAAAAATCGTTATCCAATCGAGATAGTGCTCCTGATAAGTAACGCCTGATTTAATCCCCGGTTTATATGATAATCCGACCATTGCAAAACGGAGGATTAAGAGCCACCCTCTTTCCCCCACATAAAAGATCGGTTTCATTACGTGCCTGGTTCCTGAGATATGCGTATATAACCCCTGTGATTCTGTCTATTCTCCTTCTTTCATGTATCCAGCCTCCTGATCTCAGGGAGGCTGTGGCCTCTCACATTATAGAAAATGTCCCGTTTTATCCACAGCAGTCCTTCCAGTGTGGCCCAGCCTCACTTGCAGGTGTTCTTAACTATTGGGGCGTGGATGTTTCTCCTGAGCAGATCGCCGCGGAAATATACAGCGAGTCGGCAAAAGGAACGCTTGACTGGGATATGGTCTTCTATGCGGAAAGAATGGGACTAAAAGTCAGGCAGTACAGGGGCAGCATAGAAGACATCGCACACAATATCGATCTGGGTCACCCCGTAATAATCCTGGTAGATTATGGCATCTGGATGTATCAGCAAAACCATTTTATCGTAGTTGCCGGCTACAAGGAAGACGGAATCCTGGCAAACTCAGGAAAAGAGCGGCTCAGGTTTATATCTTTTAAAGATCTGTCAAAGATATGGGGAAGGACAGATTTTTGGACTATGCTGATAACGCGTGAACGGTGAGTAGTTTTTAAAATGAAATCCCACGAAACAACCTCTTTTCTGCTGCCGTTTATCTTATGTGCGTTGCTGTTATTTATAAGTTGCGCTTCCTTCCCACGGGTTATAGTCCTTGAAGATCCCCTTACTCCTTCGGAACATTTAAATCTCGGTGTGGCCTATGAAAAGAGTGGTGAGCTTGACAGCGCCATAAAAGAGTATGAATTGGCGGTTAAAAAAATCCATGTCGCTTACCTGTATCTCGGCAATGCATATTTCCAGAAAAACGAATTGGATAAGGCGGAGAAATACTACAAACAGGCGATAAAGAAAGATACCCATAACGCCGACGCCTGTAATAACCTTGCATGGCTCTACTACACAAAAGGGGAAAACCTTGATGAAGCCGAAAAACTGGTCTTGAAGGCCCTATCTCTGAATCCTTCGAAAAGCGATATATACACAGATACACTGGAAAAGATAAGAGAGCGCAAAAGTCCTCTCAGGGGTCAGTAAAAAAACTCCACAAAACTGCCCTCTTTCCTTTTGTCATTTCCGACTTCTCATTTTGTCGTCCACGACCTTTCATTCCCGACTTGATCGGGAATCCACTTCTTTCAAGCACTTGTGGACCCCCGCCGGAGTTTACCCCTTACTTTCCATTATAATGCCGACAGGGCACAGCGGAGCTTTTTACGAAGCCATCACTCTTGGAGCAGCTATAAGGCCAATGCCTACGAGACCTTTGAAAAATGTTCAATTTTGTTCAAGGCCAAGGAAGGCGAAAATATGAGCGCTGATGCTTCACTTCGTGTAACCACAGGAATACATTGAGTATTTCGAGGATTAAAATTTGAGCCTGACGCCGGGATTGGGCAAAAGGGGGCGTTTTTCAAAGGTCTCATATAAATAATCAACAAAATGGGCTAAATATGGACATTCGCTTTTTGCCACACAATATTCACCTTGAAGATCCTGGCTTATTCTCCAGGAGGGATCCACACCTGCAACATCTTCAGAAACAATCATTAATCCATCGTTCTGAATTGCTTGATCTCCTTCCATGTCATAACCCGGGGATTTATACAATAAGCGGGGGCCGTCAGATTGGCAAAACCACTCTTTTGAAACAATGGATGAATGAACTCCTTGAAAGTGGTGTTGTCCCGGGATGCATTGTCTATTTTACCGGTGAACTTATAGATGATCATCATTCTCTTATCAGATTGCTTACAGATTTTTTAAATGAGAGGCAGACTGCAGATCTGAGTTATATTCTTCTTGATGAGATAACTTACATCAAAGACTGGGATAAGGGCATTAAATACCTGGCCGATGCCGGCATGCTTGAAAATGTAGCGCTGTTAATAACCGGATCGGATCTTGTAATTATTAAAGAGGCGCGCATGTGTTTTCCGGGCAGGCGAGGGACCGCCGATACTGTAGATTTCCATCTGTATCCACTCAGTTTTCTTGAAGCAGTCAGGCTGAATGGGAAAATAGCCGTTGATGAGATAGAGCGTCTTATATCCTCTGATATTGAACCAGACGATTTATTGATGAATAAACTTTACGATGAGTTTGATTCTTATCTTGTCCATGGAGGTTTCCTGACGGCCATGAATGACATGACAATGCGCCAATCTATATTGCCGGCGACTTTTTCAACTTACAGTGACTGGATTCGAGGGGATATGTTAAAGAGGCGTAAACAGGAACACTATCTCTATGAAATATTAGGCGCTATTGTAAAGCGATATGGCAGCCAGGTTACCTGGAATGCTCTGGCAAAAGATCTTTCTATTGATCATCCCCAAACGGTTTCGGATTATGTAGCCCTTCTTCAATCCATGGATGCGGTATTTATACAGCCGGCTCTTTTGGAAGATAAGCTTGCAGCCGCCCCAAAAAAGGCAAGAAAACTGATCTTTTCTGATCCTTTTATTTTCCATGCTATCAGGGCATGGTTAAATCCGTGTCAAGATCCTTTTGATCAACAGGTTATGCCTGTCTTAAACAATTCTGACTGGGCCGCCAGATTAACGGAGGCCTGTGTTGTTACACATTATCGAAGAAAATTTCCTACATACTATATAAAGGCTGAAGGAGAAGTCGATATCGCCTATATTGATAAAAACAGGTTCTGGCCGGTTGAAATAAAGTGGACAAAACAATTACGCCCCAAGGAACTTAAACAGATTTCAAAATATACGAATAGTCTTATATTAACCGGGTCAAAACAAATTGGGGAGATCAGAAATATACCAACCATGCCTTTGCCTCTTGCACTGTTGCGTCTTTGCTCAAGCTAAGGGGGAAAAGTCCGCAGGCTAAAAAAGAAAAATAAATTGACAGGCGGTCAAGCATAATGGTTTCATAAAAAGTCGAAAATACCGTTTGAGGGTGAAAAGAACGTACTTAAAGGCAGGACTGAGTCGCTCGAAACAATGGTGAAACTTCAGACAACCCAGATTGAAGAGTTGTCGAGAAAGCATGAACAGGCATATGAAAAGGTTCAGGATATAGCCAACCGAGCCGTAGCTGCCGCAAAACGGGAAATCGTTTCGGTGCCTTACAGACCTGGTTCCACAGGTGATGATGAAAAACAGGCCGGCTAATTGACGTTTTATACATCACTCCAGCGAAAGCCTGAGTCTATAACAGGCCAGGTCATTCCGAGAAGCAAGTGAGCCTTTAGCCGCGAGCAAAGCGTGGCGGGACGTGGCCCCACCAGGGCGGGGCTTTGCTCTGCTCGCAATGATAAACAAGGCTAATTTTGTAAAGGTTTCTAATAATATGAAACAATTGACACTGGAAGATAAGAAAAAATTATTATCAGATGCTTTCTGGGATAAAAACATTGATGAAAACCAGTTATATGACCTCATAACTGGTAAAATTGAAACAATGCCATTTCTTGATAAAAATTTAGTTCTGTGCAGGCTGCTGTCCACCTATGATTGGTATACATTGATTAAACTTATTCCAAATAAAATATTGAAAGAAGCCTTAACTGATGATGTCATTGGCAGATTGTATCCAAAGGAACTAAAGGAAAAATATAAGTATGCCAGAGGAATATTATTTAAATAAGCTTTATCCGTTTCAGGATGAAATTTTAAGGGAAATTCAGGGCCTGGATGTTGATTTTTACCTGTCTGGCGGAACTGCGTTAAGCAGATGTTTCCTTAATCACAGATATTCCGATGATTTGGATTTATTCCTGAACAACCATCCGAATTTCAAACAGCAATGTGAGATGGTCGTAACTTATTTAAAAAAAACATTTTCTCAGTGTACGGTCTCAATAACCAGTAAATCTTTTTTGCGTATTTTTATAAACAAGGATCAACTGGTTCTAAAGATAGATTTTATAAATGATGTTCCTTTTCATTTTGGTGGTTTTGAACGATTTGATTTTTTTGCAAATGTTGATAACTGGAGAAATATTCTTTCCAATAAAATATGCGCCTTAAGTCGGATGGAACCCAAAGATTATGCAGATATACTCTTTATTGCGAAAAAATTTCCATTTATTTGGGAAAATATTATTGAAGAAGCAAAAAACAAAGATTTGTGGGTCGAACCAATTGAGATCAGCAAAATGATAAAAGAGTTTCCGGTAAAACTCCTGAACCCGATAAAGTGGGTAACCCAGCCTGATTTGAAACAGACCCAAGGTTTTTTGGCATTGATTTCAGAAGATATTTTGAAAGGAGGCCAAAACTCACTTATCCCCAAACCCAAATAATCCTCTGCCATTGGTGCATTATTCTTCATAACTTTCGTCGAATTCCTCCTTTCTAAAATCTGATTATTTTACTTGATTAAACAGCTCGTTCAATAGAACATAACTTTGCCGTTGACATAATCATACAACCTTAGTATTTAGATAAAATCTAAACTAAATGAAAACCTAAAAAGGAGAAATTACGATGAAAAGAGTAAAAAGTATTGCCGCAGTTCTGATGGCTGTTGCAATGATACTGGCCGTGAGTCCGGTTGTATGTGCCGAAGACGGAGAAAAGATTAACATAAACACTGCGCCGTTGGAAGAGCTGATAAAGCTTGACAGGATCGGGCCCAAATATGCCCAGCGGATCATCGACTATCGCGAGAACGTGGAACCTTTCAAAACGCCGGAAGATATTATGAAGGTTAAGGGGATTGGGCCAAAAACCCTGGAGGCAAATAAAGACCGCATCATCGTCGAATAAGCCCCTTAAATTTTACCAGCAGAGTAGAACTTTTTCCCTACTCTACTGGTAATAAAACTGACCTTTGCAATACGTCCCCTTTCTGTCATTCCCACGAATCCCGCAAAGCGCGGAACTCGACCCGATGAACTAAAATGAAACAAGCCGAAATAAAAAAGAATATTTTAAAAATTGCCACGGATGTTTTCAGAGATACCCAGGTTCTTTTTGCATATTTGTACGGCAGTTACGCGGTCGATCAGGCTCACCAATTCAGCGATTTGGATATTGGCATATATGTGCCACGGTTGTCTCGGAGAGAAAAACTGAATTTAGAAATGGCCCTGGCGCTGAAAATAGACAAAAAGCTTAAGCAAGGCCCGGCGAGTGATGTCCGCATAATAAATTCATTTCCTTTGGCTATTGCAGGTAAGATTATCACGGAAGGAGTTCTAATTTATTGCCGTGACGATAAAGCCCGGGTCGATTACGAAACGGTCATCCGAAGTGCATATTTTGATTTTTTACCATTTATTCACAATTATCAGAGGACATATTTGGAACAGATAGTATTGTAATCCAATACAAAGGATTGAAAAATGGTTTCAATTGAAAAGATATCACAAAAATTTATTCAATTGGACGAATATCTGGGGCTTTTAGACGAGATTGCTAAAGTATCTGAAAAAGCCTTTTTAGAAGACAAAATTCTCATCGGCAGCGCAAAATATTATTTGCAGACCAGTATAGAGTGCTGCCTGGACGTGGCGAATCATATCATTGCTTCGGAGCGATACAGGTCGCCAAAGGATTATGCAGATTCTTTTGCCGTGCTGGAGAAAAAGGTATTTTTCAGCAGCAGCTTGGACAAAATCTGAGGCAGATGACAAAATTCAGGAATCGGCTTGTCCATTTATATGGAGAGATTGACGATCAATTTGTATACGAGTTTTTAAAAAACGATGTAGATGATATTCGAAAGTTTAGAAAAGTCATAATTCAACAATATGGTCTGATTTCAAACAACATCAAAGAATTTTTGAGAATCTCAACAGACTAATCTATCAAACAGACGAAAAAATTAACTTTTCCCCGCCTATAGCGGATTTACTTTCGTCCCCGTCCGCCTCGCCTAGCGGCTCGCGACCCGTCCGCCTCGGCCGATGCCTCACGATGCCGGGCGGGTGGCGGGCAGGCGGAAAGTAATGAAAATAAATAAAAAATATCCAGTAAATCTCTGGAGGGTTAATCCTGCCTGCCCAGTTAAATCCCTTTGGGCTATTTAACCGGGGTCTAAAAAACCAGATAATTTTATTTGACATAAACATGTCGTTCAATATAAGAATGCTGTTCAGAATTGAACAGCATACCCATTAACCGTCATTCCGGCGAAAGCCGGACACGTAGTAAAGCATCAGCGCTATCCAGTAATTACAGCTCGTTATGGACTTTTGCCATTAATATGCTCCTTTCAGAAAAGCACTTTCAAATATTAGAGACTTTAGACGTGCAGGAGATTTCAACTCAGCGCTAATTAGCGAAGTCTACGGGGATCAGCCTGGGCCAGATCAATTATGTCCTAAAGCAGTTTTTAGCAAAAGGTCTCATCAAAATCGGCAACTTCCGTAAAAATCCCCGCAAGATAGGTTATGCTTACCTTTTAACACCAAAAGGGATTGAGGAAAAATCAAAATTGGCGGGACGATAATTTCTCTCTGATTAAAAAAATAGAAAAAGGGATTTCAAATGACAACAACACTGCTAAGAAATGATCTGCCGGACAGCGGAAGCAGACAACCAGCTCGGTGCGGTCAAAAAGTGTGAAAAAGATCGTCCTCCTTGCCACTGTGGTTGCATTATTCATGGCTGTTTTTCTTGCGTTCTTTATCGAATACATAAAAAATGCCACCAGCTCCACCAAACAAAAATAAATTGACAGGCGGTCAAGCATGATGGTTTTGTAAAAAGTCTAAAAATACCGTTTTCGGTCATTCCGGCGAAAGCCGGAATCCAGTCTTTTCAGGCAGTTGCAGACGACCTGCCCGCCATCGCTCTTGCCCAAAAGAGGCTGTTACCGCAGGTCAAGACGTCCGCTCAGGCGAGGCGGGCGGGTCTGGACTCCTTTCGGACTCAATCCGGAATCTACCGGAGTGACGACTTTTTACGAATTCATCAAGCATAAGGTGTGCTACATTTTATATACATTGGGAGGTAGTGTAATTGTCTAAAGTAACCGCAAAATATCAAGTTACAATACCTGTAAAAGTTAGAAAGGAAATGGGTATCGTTCCTGGTGCTGAGGTCGATATCACAAAAAAGGGGCAAAAATACGTTCTTGTTGTTAACCCGATAGAAACAATCAGGAAGAAGTGGCGTGGAAGGTTCAAGGGCAGACCAACAACAATGGAATATATGGATGAAGTCAGGGGCAAAGTAAATTGAGAGTCTGCGTAGATACCACCATCCTGCTTGATATATTAAAAGATGAGTTCAGAAGCTTTCAGGATAAATTGTATGCTGCTCTCACAAGAAAAGAGAAGCTGGTAGCGCCTCCAGTGGTATTTGCGGAACTTATGCCCCAGTTTAAAGGAAATACCAGGCAGGTGCACGAGTTTTTAGAGGAACACAAAATTGCGATTGAACCGCTTGACGTTGATTCGGTCATTGCTGCAGCCCAGGCATGGATGAGATATTTAAAACGAAAAACAAAGGTAAAATGTCCTCAGTGTGGTCAAAAGCTCAACCTCAAAGAGCATTTTTTGTCGGATTTTTATATTGGAGGTTTTGCCTTTGTAAAGTGCAGCGCCATTCTTACAAGAGACAGAGGCATATACATTAGATATTTCCCTGCACTAACCGGCTATGAACATTGTCTCAATCTATAGAAATCTTTTTTCGCCAGAGCATGCTTGTCTAGTGAATCCAATTTATCCAGTTAATCCTGCCTGCCCCGCTTGCCCTGTGGAATGCGAAGCCTATTCCTCTGGGGTAGCTCCTGCAGATGGTACTGGTGTCCAAAATTATTTTTCTTGACTAAACCGCCCGTTCAATATAAGAATGCTGTTCAAAACTGAACAGCATACCCATTAACCGTCATTCCGGCGAAAGCCGGACACGTAGTGAAGCATCAGCGCTATCCAGTAATTTCAAATAGTTACGGGCAATCTGGACTCCTCCCGGACTCGATCCGGGATCTACCGGAGTGACGACTTTTTATGAGACCATCAAAATTGATTTTTCCTTAATTCAAAATTTAAAACTATAAACCATGCTCCTTTCAGAAAAGCACTTTCAAATATTAGAGACCCTGGACGGGCAGGAAATTTCAACCCAGCGCCAATTGGCGGATTCTACTGGAATCAGCCTGGGGCAGATCAACTATGTCCTCAAACACCTTTTATCAAAAGGCCTTGTCAAAATCGGCAACTTCCGTAAAAATCCTCACAAGATAGGTTATGCCTATCTTTTAACCCCAAAAGGGGTTGAGGAAAAATCGAAGTTGGCGACACATTTTATAGTATCCAAACTAAAAGAGTACAATAACATCCGCGGTAAACTGGCGGAAAGATTAATTGCCATTGCAAAAAACGGCCATAATCGCATTATTTTTATCGGGCCTGAAATAGTAAAAGACGTTATTAATTGCATAATATATGAAAAGGCTTTAGCGCTGGTTCTAATTGCTCACTGTGAAGACTGGCACGATATCAAACAATATGATGATAGTTCCTTTGATCTTGTTGTTGAGTTTAACGCAAATCAAGATGCAAAGACAGCAAAGCTCAATGGAATTTCTTCTGACAGGGTAATTTCTCTATGGTAATTTTTAAGATACAGCCTTCAGCCTGGTTTTTGTCATTGCGAGGAGCAGGGCGACCTGTCTGCGCCTGCCTGTGCGTTGCACGCAGACAGGTGCGAAAACGCACAGGCAGGCGCGGCAATCTTACCGCAACATTTGCAACAAACTTCTAATAAAACTAATTACTTAAATAGCCTCTTCGAATGTAATCCAAGAGGCGGAGCTATCTGTAAACAAAATAATACTATAAAATCATGAGACCTTTGAAAAATTACAACAACCAGCAAACAGCAACCAGCAATGTCCGAAATGTTTTTAAATAATATAGCGCCTTTGCGCCTTTGCTTGAGCCCGGAAACCAGGCTCATCGTCATGTCCGACATGCATCGCGGTGATGGTACCGGCTCCGACGACTTTGCTCATAACTCCCTCATCTACAAATGTGCCCTCGACTACTACCTCAGAGAGGGATTCACCTACATAGAACTTGGCGATGCCGAAGAACTCTGGGAAAACAAGAGCTTTGATCAGATATATATCACCCACACTTCCATCTATGACAAGATCGGAGAATTCCACGACCCTGATCCGAAAAAGACCCGCTACATCAAGATATGGGGCAATCACGATATTCAGTGGAAAGACAACGCGGATATCCTCCGCGAAATCTTCCCCGGCATCCGGATCTACGAAGCCGCAACACTCCACAGTCCCTCCAGGTCAGGAAAGCGCATACTCCTCTGGCACGGCCACCAGGCAGACCCCAAATGCAACGGCAGTGGGGCAGCTTTTAGTAAATTCTTCGTGCGGAACTTCTGGCCATGCCTTCAGAGATGCGGCATAAAAGATCCTACAAGGGCGGCCGTCAATCCCGGCCTCTGCAATCAGATAGATGAAAAGCTCTACAAGTTGGCTATAAACAAATACAAAAATACTGATATAATTATAGCAGGGCACACCCATCGTCCAGTGTACGAAAACCTCTCGCTTACAGAACGCAGATCTATTGAAATAAAAACAGCAGCCGTTTCAGTCGGGAAAAAGCTCAAACCCGAGCCGGTTTATTACAATACAGGCTCCTGCGTGCATCCAAGATGCATTACAGGCATTGAAATAACAATGCAAGGCAACATCCCCAAGCTCAAGCTCGTAAAATGGGGCTACGATGCAGCCCCCGGCTTAGAGGAAAAAGAATACACATTAACCATAAAATGTACAGTCCTCGAACCGCAATAGCGAGCGCATCTGAAAATGGTAAACTTCGAGTCGCGCCATAGCGCCTTAGCCTGCCCTGTGAAATTCATGCCAATGAGAAGCGAAGCGTATTTCACCGGGGTAGCTCCGGCAGATGGTACTGAGGTCTAAATAAAATAAACCAATGGACGTCCCTTATGTTGCGAGTTTCTATAACCTATTGAAATAACATAATTTAAGGTCAAAATTGTAGTAATTCCATATTTCTTTATATAACAGCGGGTTACTCCTGTTAATAGATATTTCCGAAAAATCTCGCAACATAATAAT
>CBDAFK010000070.1:0-12986 GCA_965195235.1 uncultured Desulfobacterales bacterium
TCTAGTGTCATGTCAAGCTTCAAGAGTCGGATAAAGTCGAGACAGTTTTACTCGAGCATCTTCCGCCGTGAATTGCCAGTTAACTTTCGCATTTTTGTTATTTCTAGCTTCCTGCCACGCCTGTACTTCTTCCCTGACAACTTCGATATCGTCGATTCTTCGATTCAGGCACTGACCCGTAAGTACGTTCAACTCTATCTCTGCCATGTTTAACCAGCTTCCGTGCTTCGGAGTATAAACAAACTCAAATCTGTTCCATAAAGCCTTTGCCTTGTCTGGCGGAAAGGTTTCATAGAATGATCCGGGTGTGTGCGTGTTCAGATTGTCCATCACCAGTGTGATTTTTTCAGCACTTTTATACTGTGCGGCAATCTCTTCCAGAAAATAAGCCCAGTCCCTCTTTGTTTTTCTTTCGGTAATCTTAACCATACGTTTTCCGGCCAAGGGTTCGCAGGCTATGAAAATATTACACACACCACAACGCTTGTATTCATAATCATATTTAGCTGGCTGCCCTGGTAATGCCGGAATGGGAATTTTTGTCTCCCCGATCAACTGCTTTGGGGATTCGTCCATGCATACCACAGGGAACCTCGAATCGAATGGGCGTTTGTAAACATCCAGCACCATTTCCATGTTTGCCACAAAACTGCCGTTTTGTTCTGGCGGAATCACCCATCCTTTACGGAGCCAAGGTTTGATTTCGTTTTTTTTAAAACTTGACGAATAGTTTCGTGAGAAACGTTATCAATATAATCAAGCTCGACAACCTTATCGGCCAATAACCTTAGAGACCATCTGGCAAAACCCTTGGGAGGATCACTGCAACTCAATGCCACCAAATGTGCTTCAAAATCTCCGTCTGCCTTTTTAACGTATATGCGACTTCCTTTTCTACCGTTGAGTGTAATATCAAGACCATCCTCAACAAACCGCTTCTTAACACGGTCAATCTTTTTCATGCTTACGTTAAGCACTTTGGCGATTTCTTTGTTAATCGAACGTTTTTTCTGAAACTCGCCCTCATCACATCCAAGCAATATTAACGCATTGATAATTTTTTGTGATCTGTGCTTACCCTTGGAGGTAAGCACACCAAGCATTTCCCGTTCATCTTTGGTAAGTGTCACGATGTACTTCTTCATATTCAACCCTCCTGTGTTGATTATGAAGAAAACATAGCACCTTTTATGCGACTTTGCAAGCTTGACATGACACTAGTTCATCGGGAATATCGGCATTTGTGTGAGCCATTTGCACATCCTCACAATCCTCAAAGGTTTCCATCAGTTTAATCATCTGCTCCGCCTGCTTTCCTTTCAGAGTTATTGTTGACTGGGGAAGCATTGTAATCTCTGCGACAAGGCATGGAATCGATGCGTTGTCTATTGCATTTTTTATTGATTCATAATCCTTTGGCTCGGTGATAATTTCAAAACTGCCATCATCTTCACGGACATCTTCTGCGCCTGCATCAATGGCGATTTCCATAAGTGTTTCCTCGTCAACAGCCTGTTTTTCGACTGCTATATAGCCCTTTTTGTCAAACATCCATGAAACACATCCGTTTTCACCGAGATTTCCGCCGCCTTTGCTGAAAATATGGCGGATATCCGCCACTGTCCTGTTTTTGTTGTCTGTCAGGGATTCAATAAGAACGGCTGCGCCCCCTGGACCATATCCCTCATAAACAACCTCTTCATAATTTACCCCTTCAAGCTCGCCGGTTCCTTTCTTAATCGCTCTTTCAATATTATCCTTGGGCATATTTTCACTCTTTGCAGACTGAACGGCTGTCCTTAATCTCGGATTCGCCGAAGGATCTCCTCCTCCCATACGCGCTGCAACAGTAATTTCTTTATTAAGTCTTGAAAATATTTTCCCGCGTTTTGCATCTGTCGCGCCCTTTTTATGTTTTATACTCGACCATTTGCTGTGCCCCGACATATTATCCTCCTGTTTCTTCCTGCGAAATATATGTTTTAATATGTAGAATCAATGTTCTGTTTGTCAAGAAAAACCTCTATCTTCCCCTGGGAAGAAGCCATGCCTTAAAAAAAGGGTTTACAAATCTGACCTCCTTACCGCTTTTGAACAAAATATTAATATCAATCATCCGTGTAATAGCTCTGTTGACTGATGCAGAACTGTGCGGTCCGATCATCTTTAACAATTTCATCGAATAAACATTCTTCCCGCCTTCCCTCGCCAGGGCTGTAAGACACTTGAACTGAAGATCTGTTAAAAGTCCTATATAAGTTTCATAGGACTTCTGTTCCCTGGCAAATATCAACTCAAGGGCAGCCTGTAGCTTTACCGGCGCTACGATTTCCCCTTCCGTGGTGACTTCCCATAGAGCCTCGCAGAGTTGCTGTATATCTCCAGTGATATCACTGGCAATTTCAAACACCCGTTTTAATATTTCATCGCAAACTTTACGCCTTCCTTTCTCAAACTTCCCTGTTAAGAACTTTGAAAACTCTTCATAAGACAGCGGCCCTACGGTAATCGGGATAGCCGACTTAAAAAAGGCTGAATCGTGAGAAGTAAATAACTCGTCCATCCTGTGCCTTATACTTCCAACAAAAATATAGGAAATACGATTGTGAAACTGTATCTTGCTTCTTAAAAGAGCAATCGACTCATCTGCATCGTCGATTTTCTGGATGTCCTGAAATTCGTCGAAAACAACGACAAAACGCCTCTTACTGCCGATGGATTCGACGAGATCAAGCACTTCCTGAATAGAGTTCACCGTCAGTTCCACAGATGCATCAAAGGAAACAACAGGCATGGATGTAACTGGATCTATCGTAATTGCCGGTCTGAGATACGAAAGGGTTTTAAGCATCTTGGTTAACCAGCTTGCCTTTTCGTCAATGGTAACTATCGCTCGCAGGATCCTTTTACAAAGAGCGTCTACAGACTTAATGCCTAAAATATCCACATACAAAAGGCCGGTTCCCTTTAATCTTACAACCGCCTCATAAACAAGAGATGATTTTCCGATACGTCTTTCACCTAAAATTACAATATTTTGGGCTGCTTTGACATGACCGGTAATTTGCTTAAGCAGGTCTTCTCTCCCGCAGAAATCTCTTTCCAAAACGATTGATCCATACTTGAATGGATTCACTGCATACCTCTCTTGCTATTGCGTGTTTAATAACATTATTGTTTTAAGCACAACTGTTTATAATATATCTGTTAAATACTGTCAATAAAAATTTGCCCGAATATTTCATAAATTGAAAAGCTTTGCAACTCTGCGCCATCCGCAACCTTCCATAACATAAAAGTAACATTGCCGCTTGACACACAACCCGTTTTTTTGCAATATCTTGCTCCAATAAAATCAAATTCCTATCCTTGTGCAAACTGCACTGCTTTGATATCATACCTTTTGGGAACGTTCGGTATTAATTATTGTGGCGGACGCTGAAACACCGAGACCTTTGAAAAATGCTCAATTTTGTTCAAGTTCAAGGAAAGCGAAAATTTTAAACGTAGGAATACATTGAGTATTTCGAGGCTTAAAATTTGAGCCTGACGCCGCAATTGGGCAAAAAGGGGCGTTTTGCAAAGGTCTCACACCGCGTCATTGAATATGAGTAAGTTTTTAGATTTATGAAATAAGCCGATTGCAGCAAGCTTCAGGTATGGTTAAATTTAAATCAGGGAACTGTCTGAATGTATTAGAAATCGTTAAGAAAGAACCTGATAAGATATTGTTATTTATAAAGAATTATCTTACTTATCACAATGGTTATTTTTATTATGGACTGTTCTTTCTTTACGATTTCTTATACGTGAGTTTTTCCTGGTTTAAATTTAATTATACTTGGAGCGGTGCCTGCCAAAAATCAGATTTTTTACGACGCCATCATTTTTACAATCCTATCTAAAAGTATATGCGCCAGATCATCCTTTGCCATTTCAGGAAGAGCCTCCTTTGTTTTATCCTTATAAAAAAGGGTTACCCGGTTGGTATCTGCGCCAAATCCGGAAGAGGGGCTGTTAACAAGGTTTGCCGCGATGATATCAAGCTTTTTTTCTGCAAGCTTTTTTTGCGCATTGATTTCAAGGTTCTCTGTTTCCGCAGCAAAACCGACAAGAATCTGATCCTTTTTTTTCCTTCCAAGTTCCTTTAAAATATCCTGGTTTTTTTTCAGAAATAAAGCAATTTCATCTTTTTCTTTCTTAATCTTTTGTTTTGCAAAACTGACAGGCCTGTAATCAGAAACCGCCGCTGCTTTTATGATAATGCCGGCATCTTCCATATGCTCAAACACAGCCAGCGCCATCTCCTTTGCTGTCTCCACCCTGATTACTTTTACGTTAACCGGATCCAAAAGATTTGTGGGACCGGTAATCAGCACAACCTTGGCTCCTCTGTGCTCCGCTGCTTTTGCAATACTATAGCCCATCTTGCCTGATGAAGGGTTACTGATAAACCTCACAGGATCGACAGGTTCCCGTGTCGGACCGGCAGTTACAAGAACCTTTTTGCTTTTTAGATCCTTTGGGGCAAAATAGTATAAAAGCCTGTCCAGTATATCTTTTGGTTCAGGAAGACGTCCGGGACCGGAATCGCCGCATGCAAGCTTCCCTGCCTCCGGCTCAACGATAAAATATCCATCAGCCCTTAGCATGGAAAGATTTCTGCAAACCGCTTTACTCGCATACATTTGATTGTTCATTGAAGGACACAAAAGAACTGGAGCTGTTACAGCAAGCATGAATGTGCTCAAGGCATCATCAGCTATGCCATTTGCAAGCTTGCCGATAATATTGGCTGTCGCAGGAGCAATAATAACCGCATCCGCATTCCTCGCCCAATCAATATGCCTTATGGAGACATCATTTTTGCTATCAATATTTTGAAAAAGGTCAAAGAAGACCGGATAACCTGATAATGCTTCAAAGGTCAGCGGCCCAACAAAAGACCGGGCATTTTGAGTCATTATTATCCTGACCTTTGCCCCCTGCTTATTAAGAAGCCTTAATAATTCTACACTCTTATACGCTGCAATGCCGCCGCATACACCAAGAACGATATTTTTACTGTCTATTTTGTTTTGCATAATAATTTTATTTATTTAAACAGCCCTGCTTCAGCTTCATTGAGGGTAGGCGCAACCCAGACCTCTACATGGGTCTTAAAATCTTTCTCAACGATGTTTATCATGCACCATCTGCTTTCTTTCTGAAACAGCATGATAGTTCGCGGAGATTTAAATAAACTTATAGTCCTCCAGTTATCCTTTTGCATATTGCTTTCAAAAAAGGCGATAAGGGAGCTTATTTCGACTCTTCCGCTTAAAGTAAGAACGCCTGCGGAAAAACCGGAAGTCTTGTACACAAAGGATGCTTTCTTGTTGACCTTTAATTCATTTGGTATAAGCACATCTCCAAAATCATAATATAGAGGAGAAGGACCTTTATCCTTGGGGGCTGTAGCTTGTGATCCGGGTCCGCTCTTTTTCGTTTTCCCTCCGGCACATCCGGAAATTATGAGAAAAAAAACAGCGCCTATTCCGATAAACGCCAAAACTTTTTTTCTCTGCCTTATTATTGTCATGACCGTACCTCCTGCATAAATTATAAATTACAAAAACAGCCCTCTGAACCCTGAATTCTGTTAAAAGATGAACGTCCAACATCCAACATCGAACATCGAATGCTGAATTGGTATTTGTTTTTCATTCGACGTTGGATGTTCGACGTTGGATGTTCGATGTTCGATGTTCACATGAGCCTCTGAACTCCTTACAATACGTCCCTAATTTTCTTCAGCTTTTGCAAACTATTATACCTTAGCATGAGATCAATCCATTTGCTAAGCAATAAAACAGGATCGCCTGGAACTTTTTCAGAAAGTTTTTTTTCAATTTCAAAAAGCTCATCAATAAGACTTTGCCTGTCGGGAAGCTCCTGTCTGTCGGGCTCCTGTTTTAAAAGAAATCTATAGATTTCGGCTGCCTTGGTTAAATAACCCTGGTTGGCGTAAAGCTTTGCCATGGTTTTTGTATAAAAATCGGGATTATCAGTCATTTTTTGTTTTCCTGATTTTTAGCTGTTTTGAATATAACTTCATCCTTAGCTATTACTCCCAGTTCTTGTCTTACCACATTTTCGACAAACTTGGGGTCATTTTTCAATCTATCTATTTCGCGATACATAACAAGGTTTTCCTGGTTAAGTTTTTCATTTTTTTCAACCATCCTATTTCTTTTACCCTTTATGAGGACAAAATCGACAAGTCCATTGTCTCCAAATGTTATGAGCAAAAGCAGGGAAAACAGAATTAATATTATTAGAGATAATATGATATTTTGCTTAGTAGTCAACTTTTTCTTATGCCCTTAACAATTAGGCCCCAAACCTTTTCCATTTCCGGACTTTTTATTAAAAAGGAAAAGGATCCATAAAAAAGAAAACCGATTATTATTGTTCCCATTAGTCCAAAAAAAAGGCCGTGCAAGGATCCGTCTGCTGACGGAATCATAAAAATGGAAACAACCATGACAACTGCGCCCATTATTGCGGCACAAAGCACACTTTTGCAAGCAGATTCGGCAATATTCCTTAATCCTAATGGACCAAGTTTTATTTTTAATGCCCGGATAAGAAGCCCAAGGTTCAGCATTGAAGCAAGGGAGGTGGCAAGGGCAAGGCCTCCGTGAGCGAGCGGCCCCATCAGAATAATCCCAAGCACTATATTGGCAATAATCGATATTACGGCCATGCGCACAGGGGTCCTTGTATCCTGCAGAGCATAGAATGTAGAAACAACTATCCTCACGCATGAAAATGCCCATAAACCTATACCATAATATAAAAGAGCATATGCAGTCAATTGGACGGCTTTGGAATCAAAAACGCCTCTTTTAAACAACAGAGCAACAATCGGCTCTCTTAGTATAATAAGACCAACCATGGAAGGTATTGTTATGAATAATACCAGCTTCATTGCATGGGCAAATGTGGCCTTAACAGCCTCGAGATCCCTTGCCGCCGCCTGTCTTGAAAGGCTTGGCAAAACAGCGGTAGCAGTCGCTATTGCAAATATGCCGAGAGGAAACTGCACCAGCCTGTCTGCATAATAAAGATATGAAATGCTTCCTTCAGGCAGCAATGAAGCGAGAAGGGTGCCGACCAGGATATTAATCTGGTAAACAGCGGCTCCAAATACGGCTGGAAGCATTAATATGCCAATCCTTTTCAGCCCTGGATGAAATATTTTTACCTTTTGCCAGAAATGCAATCCTTTTTTAATAAGGAAGGGAACCTGAAGAGCGAGCTGGAGAACACCGCCGATAAGCACCCCTATGGCAAGGCCGGTTATTGGATCAGACATATATGGTGAAATAAAAAATACCGAACATATCATCGCAATATTCAAAAAAACCGGCGCCAGGGCTGGGGCGGCAAAGTGGCCGAGACTATTCAAAATTCCCATGCAAAGGGCAACCAGTCCGATGAAAAAAATATAAGGAAACATAATGCGGGTCAGATTGACTGTCAGGAAAAACTTTTCAGGCGAGCTGATAAATCCCGGAGCAACAACCTTTATAATAACCGGAGAAAGGAGAATACCCAAAACCGCGACAACCGCAAGAATCATGGAAAGAAGCCATATAGCGGATTTGGCCAGCTTAAAGGCTTCTTCCTTCCCTTTGACCGTCAGATATTCCGTAAATACCGGTATAAATGCAATGCTGAGAGAACCTTCGGCAAAAAGCCTTCTCAGCAGGTTTGGAATCCTGAATGCCACAAAAAAAGCGTCTGCACTGAGTCCGGCTCCAAAGAACCATGCAGTGACGACATCCCTTATTAAGCCGAATATACGGCTTAATAAGGTTGCGGCGCCTACAACACCTGCGGCTTTTGTCACGCGTGTATTTTCAGACATTGATTGCTTTTAAATAAAATCGTTAAATTTGATACATTCGTAAAAAGTCGAGTTTATTCAGTATGTCATTTCGACTGCAAGGAGAAATCTTATATTTTTAATGTGGTACAGACCAAAGATTTCTCGCTTTGCTCGAAATGACAAGTTTAGGAGACTTTTTACGAGTTCGTCAAATTTAACTTGACATGCCTTTTAATATTATGTAGCTAAAATCTTTTAACTATTCAGAAAGGAGTTTTATAAATTGGCCAACCATAAATCTGCATTAAAACGAGCGAGCCAGAATGAACAAAGGCGTATACGCAACAAAACGACAAAAACCAAGGTTAAAAACATTGTCAAGGATGTGCGGCTTGCCGCAGGCAAAGAGTCGAGCGAAACAGTTTTAAACAAACTTAATCAAGCGCAATCTATTATCGACAAAGCGGCAAAAAAAGGGGTTATCCATAAAAAAACCGCATCTCGAAAAATTTCCCGCCTTGCCGGCCTGGTAAAGTCAATTACAGTTTAAAAATCCTCTGTTAAACTGTTATAAACCTTTTCTGCAAGCCTTGTTGAAAGAGTTGAAATTGCTTTGCTTCTGTTTTGTTCTGTTGATAGCTTGTTGTCGGACACCACATCATATGCCTCGTTGCCGGAAACACCTTTTGCAGACCAAATTATCCTGCCCTCGTTATCTGTTAATTTCAAATCAAGTGTAAATGTTACCCGTCTTTCACGGGAAGTATGGGCTCCTCTGTGGGATATTGTCTCAATACTCATTGATCTGATAACACCGGAAAGGAGAGCATCGGCCTTGTCTATACTTGCGATTTTGCCGTTTCTTGTAAATTCATAGATAAGATCATTTGTAAATGTATTCTCAACTCCAATTTCAGAGGTGCGGTTTTCAAGAATTGTTACGCAAACACTCTTTATGCCTGACGGAAGGGTTCCGCCTCCGGCAAACCTGTAGCCACATGCTGATAAAAAAGCCAAAAACCACAATATTGCAAAAACAATCCAAACTATTTTTCCTTTGAAAAACATTTTCCTCCTTCAGCGCCTTTCTATACTACAATATTTACCAGCTTCTTTTTAACGACAATGACCCTTTTTATCGGTTTATTATTTATGAATTTCCTTGCGCGTTCATCTGAAAGGGCCATCTCTTTTATGGCAGCATCATCCGCATCGGCGCTTACACCGAATCTGCTGCGAAGTTTACCGTTTACCTGCACTACTATTTCAAGGCTGTCTCGCAAAAGAGCATCTTTCCTGTATGATGGCCACGATTCCAAAAAAACGCTTGATTTATGCCTCAGGGCATCCCAGAGTTCTTCAGCCAAATGTGGAACTATGGGTGACAAAAGAAGTATAACCGATTCCATGGCAAATCTCATTACCCTGACCGCTTCAGAGCTTTTTTCCGCCAAATCTATGCCGTACATGGTATTGGCAAGCTCCATTACAGCGCTGATTACTGTATTGAAATGGAACCTGTCTTCTATATCGCCGGTAACTTTTTTTATGGTTTGATGAGCTTTTTTATATAAAACCCGTATGCTCTCGTCCAGCTCGTCAGGATTGCCGTCAAAAGCGGTTGCCCCTTTTATCAAATCCATCCAGCCTGCAGCAAGGCTCCATATACGATTCAGGAAGCGATATGCGCCCTCAACTCCCTGATCGCTCCATTCAAGATCCCTCTCGGGCGGAGCCGCAAAAAGACAAAAGAGCCGTGTAACATCAGCGCCGTATTGTTTGAGCATAATATTCGGATCTATCACATTCTTTTTTGACTTGGACATCTTTTCAACCCGGCCGATTACGAGCTTTTTGCCGCATTTTTTACAAAAGCTGTCTCCGCTATTTTGTTGAACCTCTTCAGGCAAAAGAAATCCATGCTCGGGGCAGGAAACAGTTTCCTTGCAGACCATACCCTGGGTCAGCAATCTGGTAAAAGGCTCCTTGTATTTAACAAGTCCAAGATCTTTGAGCACGCGTGTAAAATACCTTGAATAAAGAAGATGCAAAATAGCATGCTCAACCCCGCCGATATATTGATCAACCGGCATCCAGTAATCAACAGGCTTTGCATCAAACATGCCGCCATTGTAATTTGCGCTGCAGTATCTCTCAAAATACCAGGAGGATTCAACGAATGTATCCATTGTATCGGTTTCTCTTCTTGCGTCAGGGCTGCCGCATTTTGGACACCTGATTTTTGCAAAATAATCGAGGCCTGCGAGCGGTGACCTTCCCCCGGGCAGAAGATCAGCATCTTCTGGCAATACAACCGGAAGATCCTCTTCCGGAACAGGAACAACTCCGCATTTTTCGCAGTAAACTATGGGGATAGGTGCTCCCCAGTAACGTTGCCTGGAAATACCCCAATCCCTCAACCTGAAGTTGACTGTTTTTTCTCCAAAGCCCTTTTCATCAAGAAAAGAGGCGATTTCATCAAGAGCCTTTTTATTGTCCATGCCGTCAAAACAGCCTGAATTGACCATAACCCCTTCGCCAATGTATGCTTCGGTCATGGCAGCAGCGTCAAGGTCTTCATCAAAAGGCTTAACAACAACAATAATGTCAAGCCCGTATTTTCTGGCAAATTCAAAATCACGCTGATCGTGTGCAGGCACCGACATGACAGCGCCTGTGCCATATCCCATAAGAGCAAAATTGGCTGCATATATTGGCATACGTTTGCCGCTCAAAGGATTTATGCAATATGAACCAGTAAAAACCCCTTCCTTTTCATAATTTTCAACAGCCCTGTCAGATCTATCCTGCATTGACATCCGTTCTACAAATTCTCTAACCTTATCTTCCCGGCCTGTGCCTTCTGAAAGCTCGGACACAAGCGGATGTTCGGGAGCAAGACACATGAAGGTTGCCCCGAAAACAGTATCCTGACGGGTTGTAAATACAGGTATAAATTTGTCTGAATTATTTTTGGCATTTTCGATCGGAAACCTTATCTGCGCGCCTATGCTCTTGCCGATCCAGTTTTTTTGCATGGTGATGACCTTGTCAGGCCAGCCGGGAAGTTTGTCGCAGTAAGCAAGCAGGTCTTCAGCATAGTCGGTTATACGGAGAAACCACTGCCATAGCCTTTTCTGGCGAACCGGTTTTCCGCATCTCCAGCACATGCCGGCCTCTACCTGTTCGTTGGCAAGGACGGTCTGGCATGTATTACACCAGTTTACAAAGGACTCCTTTCTATATGCCATCCCTTTTTCATACATCTTTAAAAACAGCCACTGTTCCCACCTGTAATATTCGGGCTCGCAGGTGGCTATTTCTCTGTCCCAGTCATAGCTGAAACCTATGCGCTTCAACTGAAGTCGCATGGAATTAATATTATCGTATGTCCATTTGGCTGGATGTGTATTGTTTGCAATGGCGGCATTTTCCGCAGGCATTCCAAAAGCATCCCATCCCATTGGATGCAGAACATTAAATCCTTGCATTTTTTTATACCTTGCGACTACATCCCCTATGGTATAGTTTCTGACATGCCCCATGTGTATCTTACCCGAAGGATAGGGAAACATCTCAAGAAGATAATACTTTTCCCTGTCAGGATTTTCTTTACACTTAAACAGCCCTTTCTCATCCCAATAAGATTGCCACTTTGATTCAATGGTTTTTGGGTCGTATTTCTTATTCATTTCCTGTACAATACCTCTATCAATAAAGCCGGTTCAAGGAGGGTGAACAACCAAAACTATATTAACATGCCATAATATATTATTAATAACAAGAGTTGCAATCAACTTACAGCAATTCTCAACTGAACTTGCAAAGAAGCTGAAACTGTCACAACCCACTGCCAGTATTTCAGCGAGGCGAGGCGAAAAGATTGCCGTTGATAAATGTTTACTTAAACCTTTTATCCGATTTCTGCTCCTCACTTTTGCGCATTACATTTTCAAGCCAACCGTTTTTTGAATCATTAATTACATCAAATTTTGAAACATAAGGCTTAATGTCCAAAAGAGGAGTCTGGTCTAATACATCAACACCACTGACGTAGATTTTTTCATTATCGATTGATTCAATTTTAAAAATGGAAAGTCCTATTTGATTTGGGCGTTTGGGAGCACGTGTTGAGAAAAGACCTCTTTCTGCGTTATCCAAAAAGGGTTTAACAAGTAAGTTGTAATCTTTATTTTTATGAAATACATAAATTGCGTAAATATGACTAAATCCATTTAAATCCTTTAAGCCAAGCACATAATCTGAATAAATTTCAATATAGCCTTTTACATCTTTTGCACCAACACTTTGTATCGGCATATTTTCAATCTCTTTATAAGGACTATGTATTATCCCAATTGGTTTCATGATAATGAACCTCTATATTTTCCAACGTAGATGATAAGGGCTATTTTTCGCATTATAATACGGAAAAACAAAATTTCTGTTGCAAAAAATATTACAAATTTACTATATGATGTCAATATGTAAGGCAATATTGAACCGCAATAACGAGCGCCTGAATAACCTCCTGCGCAGGCAGAATCACATAATAGTTTGACTTGTATATAGCAATTATATATCTAATAAAAGCAAATGATTAAGAAAAGAAAAAGTAACTTCTCAATAAATTCGGGCGATCTTCGGAAGTTGTGATTTTTTCGTTCCCATGCTCCAGCGTGGGAATGCATACAATACGGGTTCCCACGCTGGAGCATGGGAACCAGGCATAATAGTAAAAATGATAGAATACCTTACTTCGACATTCATAATTTCTTGTTCGATATTCTGCGGTTCAAAAACCGCTGTCAAAGTTAAATTTTTTTCAAAAAACTAAAATGTTACGAAAAAAATATATTTTATTTTTAAGGGAGCAAAAGCAAATATTATATGAAATGCAAGATCCATATCAATGCGATAGACCCTGAAGAATGCAGAATTGGGAAAGTAAAAGACGGCAAGCTGGAAGAATTTCATATAGAAAGGGCTGCAAGAGAAATAATCCACGGTAATATCTACAAAGGAATTATTGCGCGTATTGAACCCAGCCTTCAGGCGCTTTTTGTCGATTATGGAACAGAAAGACACAGCTTTCTGCAAAAGCATGAAA
>CBDAFK010000071.1:0-9524 GCA_965195235.1 uncultured Desulfobacterales bacterium
CAGGTATTTTTCAAAAAAGCTAAGGCCCTTGCCTCCTTTTTTCTCAACCGCATTTTCCCCCATAGCTCCCTCCCGATTCCTTGGCTGGATAAACAAACAAGCCTCTCCAGCCATTAATAATTGACCCATTTCGGTGACCGATAGTCATGATGCTACAAACGGACTGATAACAAAGTAAATCCCCAGCACGCCGATCAACGCTCCGGCACCTTTACGAAACCAGCTTCCCGCCCCCTGCCAGGCGCTGTTTTCCATCAATTTTCTCACGGCCGCTGTTGAACTGCCGGCAACCACAATCGGCAGGCAATGCCCCACGGCAAAAAGCAGGATAAAAAGTATTCCTGTCGCGATTTTCTGCTGAACAGTAATTATAGCTAAAATCGGCGCTATGAACCCGAATGTACATGAACCGGAGAGCACGCCATAGGCCAGGCCCAGCACAAACGCGCCGAACACCCCCTTGAAATTAAGGCGATAGAGCAATCCGCTCGACATGGAACATTTTTCCACGCCCAGCATTCCAAGGGCTACCCAGATCAGAACGCCCCCGATCAGAATATGCCAGTAATTGCCGACGTCGCCCAACATGCGGCCCAGCAGGGCGCAGATAATTCCGATCAGTGCAATAGTAATAAAAAGACCGGTGGTAAACGCCGCCGAATATATGCAGGCCTGTCTGGGTTCAACGGCCCGCTCCTGTCCGCCCACATAGGCGACAATCAATGGAATTGATGCCAGATGACACGGGCTGAATGCCACGCTGATCATGCCCCATAAAAAACAACCTAATGCCGCAATGGTTGTGCCGCTTGCAATCCACTCATTGACGGTCAGAAAAAACGTTTCAAGCATGGACTTCTCCTTGTTACTCTAACTAATACCCATTTTCTTGAACTGCTCCAGGATCAACTTTTTGCTCATGAATCCCTGATGTCTGTGAATCTCTTTGCCGTTTGAATCAAAGAAGATTAGAGTGGGAATCATTTGTATTTTGTGTCCACTGGCAAGACTCTTATATTTGTAAACATCAATCACAAGGACTTCAGCCTTCCCTGAATACTCCTTTTTGACTTCATGAAGTATAGGTCTCATCTGGCGGCATGGAATACATGAATTCGACCCAAAATCGACCAAGACAGACCTGCCACTCTTCAAAGCATTTAAAAAATCCTCCTCAGTATTCGAGTCGGGCGGTTTAACTGCAAGTTTTTTCAAACGTTTCTCATCGATATCAATCCTGGCGCTTTTACGGAGATCTCCAACGAACTGCTCCAACTGTTTTTGTTGTTTTCCCTGCCCGATTATTTGTTCGATCATTGGAGCTGCCTGTTCCAGCGACCTTCCTTCCATCCGATCCTTGTAAATTTCATAGAACGTCTCAATTTCTTTCCGGCTGACAGCAGGGACGGAAGAAAATCTTTTCTCCAGGAACTCTTTGATCGCTGTTTCTTCAGATGATACGGAGACTTCACTGCCTTTCTTTTCCCTGGCCGGTAATAGACCCTGTTTTTCAGCCTCCTGCAGGATGAGAGTTCTCACAATCATTCCTTCAAGGAATTTGGTCGGATTTTCCCTGATCATTCCCCTGTCCTGTTCTTCGGCTTCCCCTATTTCATGATTAAAATCGTTGACCGTGATTTTCTCCCCATTCACTGTAGCAAGGACTTGTCCGCCGCTTTCACCAGGATAGAACAGGTAAAAAAGGGAAGCTCCTGCGAGTGCAACGATTAAAATTGCTCCAATGATACTGCTTTTTCGCTTCATTCTTCCTCCGTGTAATAAGTTGGGTACTGATAGTTTGTTATAGAATCCAAGTCTTGATTTCTTCTTTTTTCGGGATCTTTCCTACGCTTTTAACCTTCCCGTCCACTATCACAGCCGGTGTGCCGAACACGCCGTAACCGGCGATCTTCATAATGTCGGTTACCTTTTCGACCTGAGCATCCACACCGGACTCGGCAACTACTTCCCTGACAAGCTGTTCTGTCTGTCGGCATTTTGGGCAACCTGGTCCTAATACTTTGATCTCCACTTTTTGTCTCCTTTCCAAAAAATTTTATCGATCACCTTAAATGTTTTTCCTTCTATCCGGCAATCACGCCGAACAGCATCCCTGCTATTGTGGATAGAATTATGATAATCAAGCAAAAAACAGCGGTCTTTTTTACGCCCATCACACTTCCGATCACAAGCATGTTCGGCAAAGATAATGCCGGACCGGCCAGAAGCAGAGCCAGAGCAGGCCCCTTGCCCATACCTGCACCGAGAAGTCCCTGGAGAATAGGAACTTCGGTCAGCGTAGCGAAATACATCAGGGCTCCGGCAACCGAGGCAAATAAATTTGCCCAAATGGAGTTTCCACCAAGGAGCGTCTGGATATAATGTTCGGGGATGAGCGCGGAATGTCTTGGGCGGCCTAACATAAAACCAGCTACAAGAACTCCACCCGCAAGAAGTGGAAAAATCTGCTTCATAAAACCCCAGGTCGATTCCAGCCAGCTCTTTCGCTCATCTTTAGTAAACCATGCTTTCAGCATCCAGACCACTGCAATCAAGAGGGCGACGGTGATATACCATTTGGCTGCAAATATTGCAGGCCACAGGCCTGTTGAGCCTTCGGCAGGCCGCGCAAACGCCGCAAAAATCAGGATCAGCACCATTGTAATAATATATAATGTATCTTGCAGGAGAGTTCGTCCCTTGCCTTCCTCGTCCGGCAAATAGATTTGTCCCTGGGTTCGCGCTGCATCATCCTTGCGAAAAATCAAAGCCATGAGCAAGCCTGTGATAATCGCGAAAACTACCGCGCCGACAGCCCGTGCCAAACCAAGCTGCCACCCCAATATCTTAGCTGTAAGGGTAATTGCCAGCACATTTATGGCAGGACCGGAATAAAGAAAGGCGGTGGCAGGACCGATCCCTGCGCCCCGTGAATAGATACCTGCAAAGAGCGGCAAAACCGTACACGAACAAACCGCCAGAACTGTCCCTGAAATAGAGGCGACAGAATAAGACAGGATTTTTTTTGCCTGGGAACCAAAATATTTAAGAACCGAAGCCTGGGAAACAAATACCGATATGGCTCCGGCAATAAAAAAAGCCGGTATCAGACATGTCAGAACATGTTCCCTTGCATATTCCTGAAGCATCATGAAGGCTTCAATGCCTGATTGGCGAATGATGGCATGATTCCATGGAATGTAGTAGATCGCCAGAAAAATCAAAATGATCCATATTAATTTTGTGTGTTCTTTCATTTTATTTGTTTTCTCATCAATAGCTGTATGCATATATTGTTATATAGTGAAGCTAAAAATATCACCCGCACAACTCTTCGCGATTTAAAAAAGGAATTTTTTCAACCAGACGGGCAATTTCCGGATCATCTTCAAGCCAGTGTTTGAGGTTTCCCAGAATACTTGCCACATATGGGCTGTTTATTCCATCTGAAAGATAATAGTTTGCCCACAGGCCGTCTTTACGATAATCGACCAGGCCTGCTTCTTCCAATACTTTCAAATGCTTGGATACGTTGGGCTGGGATATTCCCAAAACCGCTCTAAGCTCACAGACACACATAATTTTATGCTGCAGCATCTTTACGATCTTGACTCGATTCGGATCTGAAAGCGCCTTGATGACCTTGATAAAAGATTTCATTGACACCCCCCCATATATGCCTTATTAGTAATATATAAGTCCTTCTATAAAGGCTGTCAAGGATTAATAATCAGAAATTTGCAAACTCATATTTGCTGCGGAGAAATTTAAATTACAAAACTCACTTGTTTGAGTTTGTAAATTTTTGATGCTGAGAAACTCTGCTTCAAATAATCGCTTGCAACTTTTTTTATAATCTTTATTATATTGTTATGAATCCTGTTAATATTATCGGTGAATATTATAAGCACGGTTCCAGGCTGTATGAAATTCTCATAACGCATGGTGAAGATGTTGCGAAAAAGGCTCTTGACGCGGCCGAAAATGTGTCCCATCTAAATCCTGATCTTGACTTTATCAGGGACGCTGCCATGCTCCATGACATCGGCATTTTCCTTACAAATACACCAAAGCTGGGTTGTACGGGCGAGCATCCATATATCTGTCACGGGTATCTGGGGCGTCAACTATTAGAAAAAAAAGGGATGCACAAACTTGCGCTTGTATGTGAGCGGCATGTCGGCGTTGGAATAACAATTGAAGATATAAGGCAATATAATCTCCCGCTTCCTGAACGTAATATGGAGCCGGTCTCAATAGAGGAACAAATTATATGCTATGCCGACAAGTTCTTTTCTAAAAACAGCAATCCAGGTTCAAAGGAAAAATCTGCTGAAGATATAAAGCTCGTTCTTGAGCAATATGGTCATGACAAAGCAGCAAAATTTCAGTCATGGGTTGATATGTTTTGTAACCGTTCACCGTTAACAGTTTACAGTTAACGGTTGATCAAAACATCAGACAGAGGCTGACAAGAAGCAAGAGGCTCCAAGAATTGATGATTGTAAAAAAAAATAATCGACAATCGACAAAGGTATTTTCTGAAAAAAATTTAAGGATTAAGATCAATATCCAAAATACTTTAATTGTTGCATAGTTCGTTAAAAAAACTGTGAACTGTGAACCGACAACCGTAAACTGTTACAAATTTATTTATATTAGGATTATATCTATGAGCAGGAATTCCTTAAAAAAAGTTAGAGAATCTCTTCTGGTGAGCAAATCCGAACTCGCCAGAAAAGCAAATGTTTCTCCAATTACTATTACCCGCATAGAAAAAGGCATGAAGTGCCGAATGGAAACCAAACGAAAAATTCTTCTGGCAATGGGTTTTAATCTTTCTGATAAAAACAAAGTATTTGGCAGTTAAGAGCATATTATGTTTTTCAGGAAAACATCACATCTTGTCGGTCTGGACATAGGCTCCATGGCCTTAAAAGCCAGCGAAATTGTTGAAACAAAAAGCGGGTACAGCCTGCAGCGTTTCGGAATGCTCGATATTGCTTATGGCGCTATCGAAGAAGGGGTTATTAAAGATGCCGACGAAATTGCCGCTTCGATTCGTAAACTCTTTAACGAAAATAGTTTCAAGACGCAGAATGTCGCTGTATCAATCGGCGGCTACTCTGTAATTGTTAAAAAGATCAGCGTTCAAACAATGACAGAAAAGCAACTTCAGGGAGCTATTAATTCTGAGGCAGAGCAGCATATTCCGTTTGACATAAGCGAGGTTAATCTTGATTACCAGATACTTGGAGAGGCTGAAAACAACCCGGGTCAGATGGATGTGCTTCTTGTCGCAGTCAAAAAGGAGGTTATTAACAGCTATGTTGATCTTATTCAGATGGCTGGACTTAATCCCTATGTAATAGATATCGATGCTTTTGCGCTGCAAAATATCTTTGAGCTGAATTATGCTCTGGAAGATGAAAACGTCGCTCTTATTGATATCGGCGCCAGCAAGACCTCGTTGAATATACTGAAGGGTAATTCTTCGGTATTCATAAGAGATGTGGCACTTGGATGCGGTCTGATAAACAGAAATATCGTTTCACTTATTGATTGTTCCTACGAGGAAGCCGAGCAGTTTAAATACCGCGATCAGCCGGACAGAATTTCCCCTAATGATGTAAAAGAAATTATTTCATCGGTGACAGATGACTGGTGTAATGAAATAAGGCAAGCGCTTGACTTTTTTTATTCTACAAACCCTGATGATCAGATAAAAAGGATTATGCTGAGCGGTGGAGGGGCTTATATTAAGGAATTTCGTGAACTTCTAACTGTAGAAACATCATCTGAAGTGGAAATAATTAATCCTTTTAAAAATATTCAAATAGATGAAAAAAAATTTGATATTTCATACCTTGAACGGATAGCCCCTCAGGCTGCCATCAGCATGGGCCTGGCAATTAGAAAAATTGATGACAAATGATACGAATTAATCTTCTGCCATTTCGCGCTGCACGTAAAAAGGAGAATATACGACGCCAGATCTCTATTTTTCTGCTCTCTTTTTTATTAGTTGGCGTGGCTATAATTTATTATAATATGAGCCTGAACAGTAAGATGCTGGATCTGAACACCAGGACAGAGAAAATAACAAAGGAGCTGGTCAAATATAATAAGATCAATAATGAAATAAAATTCATCAAAAAAAAGTTGGAACTGCTGACAAAGAAGACAGATGTCATTAAAAATCTTGAACTGAGTCGTGAAGATTCCGTCCGTTTGTTAGATGCCATGACCAGGATGGTTATTGAAAAACGGATGTGGCTAAGCATGCTGGAAACAAAAGAAAAAACCGTCAACATTAAGGGGGTTGCTTTAGACAATAAAACTGTGGCCGATTTTATGACACGTCTTGAGGACCCAGAGCTTTTTAAGAAGGTAGAATTGAAAACCACGAAACAATACAAATTTAAAAAAAGTATAAATCTGAAAAGTTTTGAAATCACATGCGAAATGGCGACTAATGAAAAAGATTAAAATATCATTGGAATTATTTTCGTCTGTTTTTGAACCTGTTTTTAAAAAGGTCGAAAAAATTTCAAAGGCGCAAAGGATGATGATATATTTTGGCACTATAACGATCTTGATAGGCGCTTTTGTATATTTTTCTTGTCTCCCCAAATACAGGACAATAGATAAATTAAATCAAAATTATGATAAGCTCGAACAGCAGCTTGCCGCAGCCAAAAGAAATGCAATGCAATTGGGAAAATTCCGAAACAATATGAAAAAGGCGGAAAAGGATTACAGGCTTGTAATGAAAGCATTGCCGGAAACACAGGAAATACCGGCTTTGCTGGCAGGCATTTCACAAGCCGGCAAGGTTGTCGGCCTTGAGTTTCTCCTGTTTCAGCCAAAAGCGGAAATAAAAAAGGATTTTTATGCTGAAATTCCTGTATCAATTCAGGTGGCAGGCAACTATCACAATGTCGGGCTTTTTTTTGACAAGGTCGCAACTTTGCCAAGAATTGTTAATATAGAAAAAATAAAGATGACCACACTGAAGGGTGGCGATGAGCTCATCACTTCGTGCAATGCTGTCACTTACAAGTTCGTCGATGAAGCTCCTCCTGAGAAGTAACTACTCAGGTTCACAGTTCAACAGTTCACAGTTCACAGATCTTGCAGGTTGGGTTGAGTGCAGCGAAACCCAACATTTTAAAATCGCTCAACCCAACCTGCAAAATGAGGGGTTTTCGTTCAGGCACTAACTACTCAGGTTCACAGTTCACAGTTCACAGTTAAAAGCCGACTATTTCTTAACCCTTAACCCTGAACCCTGAACTCTGAACGGTTACAAAGAAACTTATGTTTAAATATTTTTTATGTAACATAGCATGCTTATTATTTTCCGTTTTCCTGCTTTTGGGTTGTGAAGACAAGACCTCACCACCCCTTCAACCAAAGATATTCAGTAAAAAAATTGTTATTAAAACTGAAAAGACAATCAAGAAGCCTGTAGCTTTATCAACTCCAAAACCGGATAAGGCTGAAAAAGAAATAATGGCTTTAAAACCTGAGCCGGCTGTTGCCGAAACCAGGCTTTACAATCCTGAAGGAAAGATTGACCCGTTTGCTCCTTTATTCAAAGAAGAAAAAGCGGTTGCCGGCGATGAAGATGCCATGGGAATGGGGAAAGCAGGGATATGCATTCCACATACTCCTCTGCAAAAGGTGGATTTAAGCCAGCTAAAGCTTGTAGGAATAATTCGCGCATCAAGCGGAAACACGGCAATGGTGGAAGAGGCTTCCGGCAGGGGATATGTTATTGAAAAAGGCAGATTCATTGGAATAAATTGCGGCAGGGTCGGACAGATATTAAAAGACAGGGTAATTGTTGATGAACCGTTGTTGCCGGTTGAGGATGTGGATAAGGATTCCATATACGATGTTGATGGTAAAAGCTTTTTTATAACTGAAATTGACGGTAAAACGGTTATTAACATTGACGGCAAACAGTTTAAAGCCAAAATTACAAAGATTAATGGCAGGGCTTATTATGTTGATCCACAGGAACTGAAACTTCAGAAACCGTCTGGAGAATAGCTATTCTAATTTTGAAGAACAACACCCCCCTTGCCCCCCTCAAAGGGGGAATTCTTTCATTAAATTCCCCCTTTGAAGGGGGATAAGGGGGATGTAACGCACAATTCTAAAAGAAAAAAATGCTATAATTAGAATTGTTAGATGGAGAATAAAAAATGTTTTACAAAATTATGAAATTTTCAAAAATTTGGGTCCCGTCAATCCTGCTGATAATTTTGATGATGCTTTTTGCAGGATGTGCTTCAAGCACGGCGGTCAGGCAGGCAGATCAGGAACAGGCTGATCAGGAGGTCGGGGAGTCTCTTAATCTCATCACGAATATCAGCATGGCAGAGGGTTCTGAATCGCTTGTCATATTAATTAAAGCAAAGCGGTTGCTGACTTATACTTCTGTGAAGCAGCCTATGCCTCTGAGCGTGGCGCTTTACTTTCCTGAAACAGCTCTTGGAGAAATCGAAACCACTCTGGCTCTGGATAGCGATATTGTTGCGTCAATTAAAGCTTCCGAGCTGACTGAAAACGGGCATACCTCCAGGATTGAAATTGCATTAAAACAGGATGCTCCTTATGAAGTATTCCGTGAAGGAAACGGCCTTCAAATATTATTTGCAAAAGCAGGTAAAATTACAGCGCCTGCTGAACCGGTTGAGGAAAAAGAGAAAATTCAGCAAGACACATTAGGCACCAAACCTGCTGAAGTAAGTATTCCGGCTGCAACCACTCCCGAAGAAGATAAAGATAAAAAACCTGCATGGGTTAACCGGGTGGATTTTTCAAGCGAAGATGCCGGCAAATCAACCATTATTATCGGAACAACAAGGCCTGTTAAATACAAAATGGATAAGGCCGCAGATAAAAGGCTTAAGCTGATACTTTTCAATACCAATCTTTCAGACTATCCCAAACGGCAAATGATTACCACCCGTTTTAACAGCGCTGTTGATCGTATTACACCAACGCAGACACCTGCTTTAAAAACCAGTTCAATGATTGTAATTGAACTGCGCGAATCGGTTCCCTATTATATCGAACAGGCAGACAATCTTTTGTTAGTGCATTTTGATGCATCTTCGATTTCTCCCAAACCGGTTGAGCAGGCTGATCTTCCATCCTGGAAGAAGGCTATAGCCCAGACAAATGCCGGGACGGAGACAATTAAAGATAAAAAAGCCGGGCATAAAGTATTGCGATCCAAAGTTGCCAGGAAATATACAGGAGCAAAGATAGCGCTTGATTTCTATGATACAGATATTAAAAATGTGTTTCTCATTTTAATGGAGGTAAGCGGGAAAAATTTTGCAATAGACAAGGATGTAACCGGAAAGGTTACTCTGACCCTCGCAAAACCTGTGCCCTGGGACCAGGCGCTCGACCTGATACTGAAGATGAACCAGCTCGGCCAAACCTCTGAAGAAGACATAATACGCATTGCCACCCTTGAAACACTCAAGAAAGAAGAGGCTTTC
>CBDAFK010000072.1:0-2203 GCA_965195235.1 uncultured Desulfobacterales bacterium
GGAGTTTTATGGTAAATACTTTTTATCCTCTTTATTCCACATTTTTTACCGAATTAGGGTTTGAGCCGGTCGTGCCTGACTCCTCTTCTAAAGAAGGAATGGATCAAAAAGAGGCCGCCTTTTGCTATCCCGCAGAACTGACTCATGGTTTTTTCCATTCCCTTATTTATATGGAAAATCCTCCGGAGTTTATATTTCTTCCGCACTTCAAAGCTGTTCCGGCTCAAAAGGGTTACACAAGCTCGCAGGTTTGCCCTTTTGTTCAGGGTGAAACCTTTTTTTTAAGGACTGCATTCAGAGAAAAGCTTGATGAACTTAAAGCCGAAGGGACACAAGTGTTGACCCCGGTACTTGATCTGACAAAAGGACTCGAAACCGCGAGAAACCCTCTTGTTGAAACCGCTGTAAAAATGGGCGTTGGGAAAAAAGAGGCTAAAAATGCTTTTCAAAAGGCTGTGAAGAAACAGACGGAATGCATGGATGAAATGAAAAAGATCGGTGGTAAAGCCCTTGAAGAGCTGGAAAAGGATCCGGATAAAACAGCGGTGGTAATATTTGGCAGGCCTTACAACGGATTTGTTAAAGAAGCGCATATGGGAATTCCAAACAAGCTTGCATCAAGGGGAGTTCTGGTAATACCGTTTGATTTTCTTACGTTTGATGATGAGAAAACAAAGCGCCATATGTACTGGGGAATGGGACAGATCATATTAAAGGCGGCCAGAGTGGTCAAGAGGCATCCTCAACTGTTTGGGACTTATATAACAAACTTTTCCTGCGGACCGGATTCATTCTTAGTCGGATATTTCAGAACTCTTATGGGTCAAAAACCGTCGTTGACCCTCGAATTAGACAGTCACACGGCAGATGCCGGCCTTGAGACCAGGGTCGAGGCGTTTCTTGATATTGTCGCAGCTTACAGACAACTTCTCGCAGATAAGGTGATCGCCCAGAAGAAGCGGGCTTTTGTTCCTGCTCGTATAGAAATGAGAAATGGAAGTGTTAACATGGTAACATCGTCCGGCGAAACACTGCCGGTCAACGACCCGCGTGTGACCCTTATGTTTCCGTCTATGGGCAAAATTTCCACGGAATCCCTGGCAGCGGTATTCCGTGGCTTCGGGTTTAATGCAATTGCCCATCCACCATCTGATAAGGCCATATTGAAAATTGGACGCGCAAACACTTCATGCAAGGAGTGTTTGCCGCTGATACTCACTACAGGAACATTGCTTAACTATATTTACAATATAAAAAAAGAAAATGAGGTTCTAATCTATTTTATGCCTACGGCCTCAGGCCCATGCCGGTTCGGCCAGTATTATGTATTCATGGAAGACCTTGTAAAAAGGCTTGAGCTTCCGGATGTAGCACTGTTTTCGCTGACATCAGAGAATTCTTACGCGGGCCTGGGAAAAGATTTCCAGTTAAGAGCATGGAACGCTATTGTAACATCCGACGTTATGGAAGATATCAGGTCGATGATATTAGCCAATGCAACAGATGCCGAAGACGGGATAAGGATATTTAATGAGGAATGGAACCTGATATTGGAAGAGATGGAAACAGGGGATTTTTATAGACTGGAAAAACAGCTTGTGCACACTTCCGAACGTTTTAGCCGGATTCCAATGAAGCGTCCGCCAGAAGAGGTGCCTGTAATCTGTCTTATAGGTGAGATATTTGTTCGCAGGGATTCAATATCACGCCAGTATTTGACAGGACGTCTGGCAAAAAGCGGATTTGCGACTGTCTGTACGCCTGTTGCGGAATGGGTATTATATTCCGACTATCTGATGCGCAAAGGGCTTGTTGACTACAAGGTATCAAAAATGGAGAAGCTTGAATTAACAATAAAGCAAAAATATATGGCGAGCTACGAAAAGCGTATCAAATCCATTTTATCCCGATCAGGACTTGTTCACTCAGAGCTTATTGACGTTGAAGCAATAATAAACAATGCCGAGCCCTATATATCCCCAAACCTGACTGGTGAGGCAGTTCTTACAGTGGGCGGCACTATAACCGAGGTAGCTTCTCAAGCATGCGGCGCTATCGCCATAGGGCCCTTTGGTTGTATGCCAAACCGTTTGTCAGAGTCTATCTTAAACACGATAATGAATCGTGAAGGGAAAATGGCAACAGACCCGGCAAATGAGCGGCTCCGAAAAATCCTGATGAACATTGAAGACCTGCCTTTTCT
>CBDAFK010000073.1:0-10119 GCA_965195235.1 uncultured Desulfobacterales bacterium
CAGACCCATATGGATACATGCTCTTTCTGTTGGCGAGGTTGTTTCCGCTGTCCCTCTAATTAAAAAAATAAAGAATTGTTTCAAACATCAGGATATTGTTTTTTCAGCCTCCACAAAAACAGGGTTTGAAACAGCAAATAATCTTTTAAAAGAAAATGTAACTTCAATATTTTTCTTTCCCTATGATTTGCTGGTTTCGGTAAAACATATTGTGGCAAAAGTTGAGCCAGCCATCGTTATTATTGTTGAGTCTGATATATGGCCGAACTTTCTGTTTGAAATGAAAAAACGCAATGTTCCTGTAATCCTCGTAAACGCAAGGCTTTCAAGAAGATCATATTTTGGATACAAACTGTTTTTATTCTTTACTAAAAGACTTTTTTTATCCTTTTCAAAAATTTGCGTTCAGTCTTCGGAGGATGCCCATCGCTTCAGCCTCCTCGGGATTCCGCCGGGCAGGATAACAATAACCGGAAACATAAAATTTGATCAGCAATACGATTTTGCCGGACGGGACGAAATAGATAAATTAAGACAATCTTTGCTTATCAAGCCATCTCAAAAGATACTGCTGGCAGGAAGCACGCATTGCGGAGAAGAAGCAATACTTCTTGACGCGTTTTCAAGACTAAAAAAGAAATATCTTGATCTTATCCTTATTATTGTCCCAAGAAATCCGGATCGCGCCGGATCAGTATGCCGAATTTGTAAATCAGCGGGTTTTTTTGCGGTTACAATGTCTGATCTTGAAGAAAAAAAGTCTGAACCGGATGTGATTGTTGTTGACAGGATAGGGATATTAAAAATGCTTTACGCCACAGCAGATATAGCCTTTGTAGGCGGAAGTCTTGTAAGATGCGGAGGGCACAATCCTCTTGAGCCCGCGGCATTTTCCAGACCGATTATTTTTGGGCCGGACATGAGCGATTTTGCGGATATATCAGATATGCTTGTCGAATCAGGAGGGGCTATTTCTGTGAATGATGCAGAAGGCATATATAACATTGTATCAGAGCTGCTGGCTGACAATCATAAAGCCGGAGAAATGGGAAGCATGGCTTTCAAAGTCTTTAATGTCAACAAAGGTGCGGTTGATAAGACATTGAATGTGATTGAAGATATTTTGTAGCAGTACAGGCACTAAGGCACAAAGGCACAAAAAAGTATATGATTAATAAATTGAGGAATTGCGAATTTAGGGATTGAGGGATTGAGGGATTGAAATCAACAGAATACCTTTAATTGATGAATTCGTAAAGTCGTCACTCCGGTGAAAACCGGAGTCCAGATGGTCTGCAACTGCCTGAAAAGACTGGATTCCGGCTTTCGCCTGCCTGTGCAGGCACGGCAGACAGGCCGGAATGACCGAAAACGGTATTTTTAGACTTTTTACGAAACCATCTTAATTCCTAAATTCCTAAATCCCTTAATTCGCAATTAAGCGATATGAATTATGAATTTTAAGAGAATTATAAGTAATGAAAAAATATAAGGTCAACAAGACCTATCAGGAAATCAATGAAAAAATCAGATCCGGTAAAGTAGTTGTGGTTACAGCAGAGGAAATCATCAATATTGTCAAAGATGAAGGCCCGGTTGAAGCCGCAAGACATGTTGACGTGGTGACCACAGGAACCTTTTCCCCTATGTGTTCCTCAGGAGCCTTTATTAATTTCGGGCATTCTGTTCCAGGAATTAAGGCTTCCAAAGTCTGGCTGAACAAGGTGCCCGCATATGCGGGAATTGCCGCTGTAGATTGCTACCTCGGAGCTGCGGAGCCGTGCGAGGATGACCCGTTAAACAAGGTATATCCCGGTGAATTCAGATACGGAGGGGGCCATGTAATCCAGGATCTGCTTGCAAAAAAGAAGATATATTTAAAAGCGACATCTTATGGAACGGCATGCTATCCAAACAGGATCATAGAAAAGGAAATAACTCTGCGCACCCTTCCCGGCGCAACACTTTGCAACCCAAGAAACGGGTGTCAGAATTATAACTGTGCCGTAAATCTTACCAACAAAACTGTTTATACTTATATGGGCGCTCTTAAACCAAAAGCGGGCAATGTAAACTACTGCTCAGCAGGACAATTAAGCCCTCTTCTTAATGATCCTTATTACAAAACTATCGGACTTGGAACCAGGATTTTTTTAGGCGGCGGCACCGGGTATGTCGCATGGCACGGAACCCAGCACAACCCTTCTGTAAAGAGAACTAAAAGGGGTGTTCCTGTCACATCTGGCGGAACATTGTGTGTCATGGGAGACATGAAAACGATGAGCCCGAACTGGCTGGTTGGCCTTAGCCTTCAGGGTTATGGATGTTCGCTCGCTGTAGGCCTGGGTATTCCGATCCCGATATTGAACGAGGAAATTGTGCAATACACTGCAATATCTGACAAGGAAATTTTTACCGAGATAGTCGATTATGGGCATGATTATCCAAACGGTATTGCAAAAAGCTACGGCCAGGTTAATTATGCCGAACTTAAAAGCGGCCATATAAAATTTCAGGGGGAGACTGTCCCAACCGTGCCTATTTCCAGCATTGTAAAGGCTCGCGAGATCGCTGAAATATTGAAGAATTGGATTTCAGCCGGCAAATTTACACTTGGCGAACCACAGTTTACTCTTCCAAACTAAGTGTTTTGATTTGTCAATACGGTGAAGTAATTAATATATAGGTGTTTTACACTATATGGGTTGAAGACTTATAAGTGCCTAAAGTGAGCTGAAGTGCCTAAAATGCCTAAAGTTAAGGAATCCTGCCATTTTATAACTGCCTGCCGGCAGGTGGGTTCCTCTATGCCCTCAATGCACTGGCGAGAGAGTGGTTGCAAATCCTTGTGGCTTTATCAATCAACACGCCGAAGGCGTACCACAACTTTAGGCACTTTAGCTCACTTTAGGCACTTCAAACTTATCTCATGATACGCACTTTCATAAGTTTTGAACTGCCGGAAAAAATAAGATCCTTTATCAGCAGTATTCAGGAAGATTTAAAGTCTAATCGATTGGATGCACGGTGGGTCCAACCAAAAAACATCCACCTTACACTGAAATTTTTAGGCAACATCAATAAAGATGACGCACAAAAGGTTGGCGCAGCAATATTTAAATCCGCCGCAGATTATGCTCCGATATCTCTCGCTGCAAAAGGGATCGGTGTTTTCCCCGGTATTAACCGTCCCCGTGTCTTATGGATCGGCATCAAAGGGCAAATTGACATGCTTATCCAACTGCAAAAGAGTCTTGACGATAAATTGGAGGAAATCGGTTTTTCAAAGGAGAACCGGCCATTTAAGGGTCATCTGACGTTTGCTCGTGTAAAAGGCCGGATCAACAAGGCAAAACTTATTAATGCAATAAAAAAATATGGAGACATTGAGCCAAAATCATTTATTGCAGATAATATTATTCTGTTTAAAAGCGATCTGAAATCGACCGGCGCTGTTTACACGAAGCTAATCAGCGTATCATTAAAAAACACAGGTTGAGCGGTTCAACGTTCAACGTTCACGGTTGAAGAGCCCTGACTTACTATTAACAAAAGGATAACACGGCAATAAAGAAAGTTCACCGTTCAAGGTTCATGGGTTCAAAGGTTGTCAACCCTGAACTCTGAACCGTGAACTCTGAACCCTTGTGAAGTAGACTATAACCTTTGAACCTTGAACTCTGAACCTGAAACCGATCACTTTAGATAAAAATATATTTTTGGAGGATATTATGAGCATTTCACCGGACAAAGAAAAAGCTGCAGAAACCGCCATGGCTCAGATTGAACGCCAGTTCGGCAAAGGTTCTATTATGAAGTTAGGCGGCCAGCCGATTGTTGATGTTCCGGTAATACCGACCGGCTCTCTCGCTCTTGACAAGGCGCTGGGCATAGGAGGATTGCCAAGAGGCAGGGTCACAGAAGTTTTTGGCCCGGAATCATCAGGTAAAACAACTTTAACTCTTCATGTTATTTCGCAAGCTCAGAAACAGGGCGGCATCGCTGCATTTATAGATGCTGAGCATGCCCTTGATGTCGGGTATGCAAAGAAGCTTGGCGTGAATTGTGATGAGCTTTTGCTTGCGCAGCCTGATACAGGTGAACAGGCGCTTGAAATAACAGATATGCTGGTTAGAAGCGGAGCAATAGATATCATAGTTATAGACTCGGTTGCAGCGCTTGTTCCCAGAGCGGAAATTGAAGGGGAGATGGGTGATTCTCACATGGGGCTTCAGGCCAGGCTCATGTCGCAGGCGCTTAGAAAGCTGACTGCCTCAATAAATAAAACCATGACATCGGTTATCTTTATCAACCAGCTACGCATGAAAATAGGTGTGGTATTCGGCAATCCAGAAACAACTACAGGTGGGAATGCCCTTAAGTTCTATTCATCTGCAAGACTCGATATCAGACGCATCGGATCTATAAAAGACGGCCAGGATGTTATAGGAAACCGCACAAGGGTACGTGTTGTAAAAAACAAGATGGCGCCCCCTTTCAAGGATGCTGAATTTGACATCATGTATGGTGAAGGCATATCAAAAACAGGTGACCTTATTGACGCAGGTGTTGAAGCAGGTGTAATTGATAAAAGCGGGTCATGGTACTCATATGATGGAGAGCGAATAGGCCAGGGTCGCGAAAATGTAAAGAAATTCTTAAGCGAAAACCCGGATATTTATAATTCCGCTTTGAAAAAAGTCAGAGAATCTCTGGGGCTCTCTAAAAAAGCGGAAGAAAGCAAAAAGACAGAGGTCGGAAGTCGGAGGTCGGAGGTCGGAGGTCAGAAGTCGGAAGTCGGAAGTCGGAGGTCGGAGGTCGGTAGGGAGTAGGCAGTAAGCAGTAGGCAGCAACGAGCAACCAGTAACCAGTAACGAGTAAGCAGTAACGAGTAAGCAGTAACGAGTAAGCAGTAACGAGTAACGAGTAACTTATGAAAATGACAGGCAACGAAATACGCAGCCAATTCCTTGAATATTTCAAAAAGCACAACCATCGGATTATAAGAAGTTCTTCTCTTGTCCCTTCAGATGATCCAACCTTGCTGTTTACAAATGCCGGCATGGTCCAGTTTAAACGCATATTTCTTGGAGAAGAAAAAAGAGACTATGCCAGGGCGGCAACATCCCAGAAATGTGTCAGGGCCGGTGGAAAACATAATGACCTGGAAAATGTTGGCTATACTGCGAGACACCATACCTTTTTCGAGATGCTTGGCAACTTTTCCTTTGGCGATTATTTCAAGGAAAAAGGGATTGAGTTTGCATGGGATCTGCTTGTGAACGGGTATGGCCTGCCGACGGAAGACCTGTGGGTTTCAATCTATCTTGATGACGATGAAGCTTACGATATATGGCGCAATAAAATTGGTGTATCCGAAGACCGGATTGTGCGCTTTGGAGAAAAGGATAATTTCTGGTCAATGGGAGATACAGGCCCATGCGGCCCATGCAGCGAAATACTCATCGACAGAGGAGAGGAGTTTGGTTGCGGCAAGCCTGATTGCAGGGTGGGATGCGAATGCAACAGGTACCTTGAAATCTGGAACCTTGTTTTCATGCAGTATAACCGCGACGCTTCAGGAAAGATGACCCCCCTTCCAAAACCCAGCATTGATACAGGAATGGGACTTGAACGGATAGCCTCGCTTGTGCAGAATGTGCCCACAAACTTTGATATTGATCTTATCCGTCCGATCATTACCATGGTGGAAACTCTTTCAGAAAAGAGGCTTGGCAATTCTTTGCAAAACGACGTAGCCATGAAGGTAATTGCAGACCACACCAGGGCTGCCGCTTTTCTTATAGGCGACGGAATACTTCCGTCCAATGAAGGAAGAGGATATGTGCTTCGGCGAATCATACGCAGAGCAATACGTTATGGTCGGAATATAGGGCTTTCAAAGCCGTTTCTTCATAAAACAGCAGACGTGGTTTTTGATATAATGAAACCGGTCTATCCCGAGCTTTCAAATGCCGCCGCTTTTATCACAAATGTAATAAAAAATGAGGAGGTCAGGTTTTTAGAAACCCTGGATAACGGACTTAAGCTTTTAAACGAAACTCTTTCAGATATAAAAGCAAAAGATCAAAACCTGGTGCCTGGTCATGTAATATTTAAACTATACGACACTTATGGATTCCCGGTCGATATCGTCAGGGATGTGGTAAGGGATGAAAACATGACCCTGGATATGACCGGTTTTAATGAGGCCATGGAAGAACAGCGAACCAGATCCAGAGCTGTGGTTTCCTTTTCAGATATCGGCGATGCCTATAAAAAGCTTGCAGCCAAAAACATAAAATCGCGCTTTGTCGGCTACGAAAGCCTGTCAGACAGCTCAAAAGTTCTTGTTATAGTGGTTGAAGGCAATGAAGTCCAGGAGGCTGCAGCCGGAAGTGAGATTGAACTTGTGACTGAAACAACCCCCTTTTATGGCCAGGCAGGCGGACAGGTTGGAGACACAGGAAGGATAAGCGGACAAAATCATAATCAGTCACTTGATATCACTATCTTTGATACAATTAAAGACCCGACAGGACTGATAATTCACAAAGGTAAAATAGTTTCAGGAAGCATTAAAAACGGGGATAATGTAACTCTTGTTGTTGAAAAGATGCGGCGTGAGGCAATTGCCTGTAACCATACTGCCACCCATATACTCCATTTTGCATTGCGCAAAGCTTTGGGCGACCATGTAAAACAGGCAGGTTCATTTGTATCACCGGACAGACTCCGCTTTGATTTTACACATTTTTCTCAGGTTGACAGCGATACTTTAAATAAAATTGAAATCATTGTAAACAATCGGATACGCGAAAATGTTTTGGTTGAAACAAAAGAGATGGATGCTGAGGATGCATTTAAATCAGGCGCCACTGCACTGTTTGAAGAAAAATACGGCGATCGGGTCAGAGTAGTGTCGCTTGCTTTATACAGCAAAGAGCTTTGCGGGGGAACACACACAGGCCGCACCGGCAATATAGGCCTTTTCAAGATAACCGGAGAATCCAGCGTTGCATCAGGAGTAAGGAGAATAGAGGCCTTAACAGGCCAGGCAGCGCTTGAATATATCCAGAAGACTTCAAAAATAGTTCAGGAAACAGCCCGTCTGATTAAAGAAAAACCGGAAGATATTCCAAAGAGAATTGACAAAATAATTAGCGAGCATAAGTCCGCTGAAAAGGAAATAGAAAAACTTAAAACAAAAATTGCCACAGCAAAAGCAGGAGGGACGGAAGAAGATATTCGCTCCATAAACGGCGTAAAAATCCTGGCAAAAAAAGTCGCTGTGGACAAACCCGCAGCCCTCAGAGAACTGGCCGACAAATTCAAGGAAAAGATAAAATCCGGTATTGTCGTGTTAGGCAGTGTTGCAGGACCCAAGGTCCTGCTTATCGTGGTTGTGACAAAGGACTTAACAAATCGTTTCAACGCAGGAAGCATTGTAAAGCAGGTCGCGGCCATAGTCGGCGGAGGCGGAGGCGGAAGGCCCGACATGGCGCAAGCCGGCGGCTCCAAGCCCGAGAAACTTGATCAAGCCCTTGAAAAGGCATACGAAATCGTAGAGAAAATGTAGGATTACTTAACAATTGAAGCTCCCCGCAGTCCCGCCACGGCGGGACGGGAAATGCGCTCGTTTTTGCGGTTCAAAATAAAGCATCGCTTAGGGCTCGGCAAAAGATAAGTTCGCAGAATTGGCGCTCAGATTTGGGTTAGATTTGGTCGATCCAATCTGCCTGTGCGTGTCCGCACGCAGACAGGTTGAGCAAAGCCGCAGGAATAGCGAGCTATTTCGAGGAGTTTGCGAATGAGGATCGGCCAAAGATGGCCCGAAGCTGAGATGCGAAAATGTGAAGTTATTTTTTGCCGAGCCCTTATGGCAGTTATACAGTTTCTGGATATTTGTAAACGTTCAAACCAATTACAACATCAGTACCCTCAATTTTCTGGTTACCACGTGTGCTGGCGACTGTTATCGTTTTGCCGGATTTTGAGGGGCCAAACTCTTTTGTTAAATCTATCTCAATAATCAGTTTGTCGTCTTTAACTTCATATTTTACGTTCTGCATTTCTTCACCTCTTTTTTGTATTTATGCGATGTTTGGAGTTTTTTAAGAGCCTGTCTGAAAATTATTTCCCCCGTTTCTTCGATGCCGGTTTCGGGCTAAAAACTTTCCTTTTAATCAAAATTCTGTTGAATTCCTCCTTGTCAATCGGACACTTGATAAGATCAACAGCTTCTCGTGTAGTTTCCAGCTTAAGCTGCTTTCTCATATTTAAAAGAAGATCACCCGATACATCTTTTTGTTTAGCCGAGTGTGATATATAAGTATATGCTCCGGTCTCCATTCCTTTATACTCGTGATAAAAGTAGATATGATGCCCTGATTCTTTTCTGAAGCCTTTCTTGGGCAAATTCTTTAAAATTGCAGCACGGGTAACTTTCATTTTCGGCTTTCCCTGAAAAGATTCTTATATATTTTCTTTAGACGATGGGCCTCACCTGTCACACGATTCCACTCTAACTTCTTATAATGCTTATAGAAATGGATCAGTTGCTCGCAAAATGCATGGATAGCGTCATCTCTCGATTCTCCTGTCGCATAAAGACCAAGGTTCTCATTTTCCGCAAGGAAAAGAGTTTCCCCTCGACTGATCTTAACGGAAACCGGTTTTGAGGAAAGGACAACTCCATGTGATGAAGAAAATCGCCAGAGAGGTGTATTGGCAGTAGAAAAACCCCAACTAATAGGTTTTAGATCCAATTCTGATGCTGTTAATACTGAAGCTATCCCCCTTTCAAAGTTTTCGGGGATGAAATCCAGACGTTCATTTCTCAATTCATAGCTTTCATTAATTTGAGCTACGTTCATATCGTCTCTCCTCTCAAATATTGCCTATAATCATCAGTTATCAAATTCTCAAATATTGCCCTTGTCTGCTCGTGAGCCATGCTGACGCATGAATTAATTTTGGAAAACGCTATTTTTTCAGTCAAGGCAAAGTCAAAATCCAGGAGCAACGCCTCTTGTTGGTCATCTGATCGGATTATAGATTCAATGCGAGTAGTAATGGTACCGTCTGGAACTTTAGATATAAGTACCATACTCAAGTTCTCAAATTGATCAGAAACTCCTTCAGGAAGATTAACATTAACAGATATAAAACGTTGAAGTGGTACAATTCCATCTTCACGAGTGAAGGGAATGACATTTATATATCTCCAGCCAACACGAACTAATTTCTTCAGGGAATACATTTTATAAAGTGTTTTGAAGAGATCAATAAATTCCTTAATAAATCGCTTGTGGCCTGAGTATTTTTTATCATGCAATGAGAACCTGTTTATAGCCAGCATAATTTCAGCGGTCCGGTCTTTATTTTCAAAACGGTAGGGCGACAAACTATCACCAGCTTTTGGAACCAGAATTGTCTGATACCTATCCCTTATTTTTTCGTAAAACTCATCTCTTCTGCACTCAATGGCCAACTCACCTGGGAATCTGACCTCACAAACCACTTCCACCAAAGGCGAATTCGGATACACTTCAGTGATTTTGAATTTTTTTTTGTTCATTCTGTTGCCTCTTCATAAATGTAAAAATGTAAGACCTTTGAATTTTGTCATAAATAGTTAAAATGGTCATTCCCGTGCAAACGGGAATCTAGTCTCCGATCAGATCAAGGACAAGCATTTTTATCTTCGTCATGGCTTTTGGTAATCGGGCAATTTATTTATACATCAAAACCAAGTATACTCCATTTATTAAGTCGATTATGATCTTTCTTCTTAAAATATCTAAAATCAAAAAACCGAAAGCTTAACTCTTTTTTGGGAGTGCCATCTTTTTTCTTTTCAGAGATATACTCTTTATAAACTTCGCTTATTCTTTCTGCCAAATCATCATGTTTGTATATGTAGTAATCATTTGGCTTGTCATCATGCATATTTACAAGGACAACAAACAGTTTTGGATTATTACATTTTTCGGTCATATTAATACCTATCTTCCAGCCCTGTTTGTTTGTAATTGACATGGTTTTAACCTGAATTTGAACGCTTCTCTTACCTTCTGGGTCAGATGCAAGGATGTCAAATAGAGGATTATTTTTTGG
>CBDAFK010000074.1:0-2780 GCA_965195235.1 uncultured Desulfobacterales bacterium
AAGCTTGCTTTTCGATTTTACCGGCAATTCCGAGAAGAACTCCATTTTTTTTAATTGACGGGCATTTTGCCATCTCTATTGAAGCAGATCTTGCGGCTTTTGCCATTTCCAGAATCGTTAATTCAACAGACATTTTTCCCCCTTGAAATGTTTTTTTATCACGAAGAACACAAAGGACACAAAGAAATTATAAAACCCTTAATTTCAGGTTCTTCTCCCGATTAGTTGATGCAAAGGGTTCGAGGATAGGACTTTTGCCAAACTTTTAACTCTTTATAATTCTTAAGCATTTCACTCGACCCCTCGACCCCTTGAATCCTTGAATCCTTGAAATCCTACCAACTTTTTTGGAGATGATCCTAATTTTATAATCCTGATCGTTTTGAAACAGCTCCTAAACATATGTAATAGCCAGGTTATCTCTATGTATAACTTCGTCATAAGGCTTATATCCGAGACACTCCTTAATTTTGCTTGACTTGAGCCCCATGATTTTGCGTATATCGGCTGCGCTGTAGTTGACAAGGCCGGTCCCCAATATTTTATTATCATCCATTTTAAATTCTACCGGCGCTCCGACACTGAATTCACCTTCCACACCAACAATACCGCTTGGAAGAAGACTTTTGCCTTTTTTAAGTATTGCGGTTGCAGCGCCGCTATCAATTTTGATAACACCCCTGGGCTTCAAACTATAGGCGATCCAGCATTTACGCCCTGCAAGCTTTTTCTTTTTTGGAACAAAAAAAGTTCCGTAATCTTTTCCGCAAAAAATCTTTTTCAAAATATCAGGTTCTGCGCCACCGGCAATTACCATAGGTATCCCCGCTGCAGTAACCTTTTTGGCAGCATTTATCTTTGCAATCATTCCCCCGGTTCCAAGGGCGCCTGGAATATCACTCGCAAGTTTCTCAATGCTCTTTTTTATTGTGGATACAACCGGAATCAGCTCTGCATCAGGATTGCTGCGAGGATCTTTATTATAAAGCCCGTCAATATCGGTAAGATTGATTAGAATATCGGCATCCATCAGCATTGTAATCATGGCGGCAAGATTGTCATTATCTCCGAATCTAATCTCTTCCACTGCAACAGTATCGTTTTCGTTAATAATCGGAACAAACTGCCATGACAATAATGTGCTTAAAGTGTTTCGAGCATTTAAGTATCTTTTTCGGTTGCTGAGATCTTCGCTGGTCAGAAGAATTTGAGCCACCTTTTTTCCATATCTGGCAAATGCCTTTTCATACTCCATGATAAGTCCGGCTTGGCCAACAGCGGCAATTGCCTGCCTTTTGGGGATTTCGTCCGGCCTTTTGGAAAGTCCGACTTTCCTTATCCCTGATGCCATAGCTCCGGATGAAACAAGGATAACCTCCATTCCTCCATCAATAAGATAACAAATCTGCCTGCTGACGGACCTGACAGCTTTTAGGTTTAATCCATTATCTTTGGTAAGGACTCCGCTGCCAACCTTGACAACAATGCGCCTTGCGCAATCAAAACATGATTTTCTGATTTTATTCATGAAGCTTGTCCAATAACAATTCAGCTACACCAACACACCAGGATTATAATATAATTCCTCAGTGACTAATGCGTTACGTTCAATAATTGAACGATTTGCAATATTAAATGGTCAACCCCTTTTCCGGTAATCGCGGAAATTAATTCTATCCTCTTTCCCTTTGCAGCGGATTGAAATATATCTGCCGCTTTTTTGGCGCCTGGAATATCAAGTTTATTTAATACAACAATCTGAGGCTTTTTTGCAAGATTCTTGCTGTATAGCGCCAGTTCCATGTTTATAGTATTATAAACATCAAGGGGATGGTTCGTGTCAATAGAGGATATATCGATAAGATGAACAAGGATTCGGGTTCGCTCTATGTGTTTTAGAAATCTTATACCCAGCCCAGCCCCTTTATGCGCTCCTGATATTAATCCGGGTATATCAGCGACAACAAAAGGCTCTCCCCGAAAAGGCTCTTTCGGCCCGGTTTGAACTACGCCGAGGTTGGGTGTAAGTGTTGTAAACGGGTAGCTGGCTATCTTGGGTCGCGCTGAAGAAATAACGCTGATAAGGGTGGATTTCCCTGCGTTGGGAAGACCGATAATACCTACATCCGCAAGGAGTTTAAGCTCTATCTTTAGAGTCAGTGTTTCGCCGGGTTCACCCGGCTGGGCAAACCGTGGCGCACGGTTTGTTGACGATTTAAACCGTGCATTTCCCCGGCCGCCTCTGCCGCCTTTTGCTATCACAAAGGCTTCGCCAGGTTTAATAAAGTCTTTTATCAGGTGGCCGGTTTCGGCATTAAAAACCAGGGTGCCAAGGGGAATTTCTATTTTAAGATCTTCACCGTTTTTGCCTGCTTTTTTTTTGCCTTGTCCGCCAGCGCCATTTTTAGCTTTCAGAATATTCCTGTATCGAAACTGATACAGAGTGCGTCTTCGTAATGTTGCCACAAAAACAACATGACCACCTTTTCCGCCGTCTCCTCCATCCGGTCCTCCGCGGGGTATAAATTTTTCACGCCTGAAACTTACACATCCGCGACCTCCATCCCCGGACTGAACAGTGATAATCGCTTCGTCAATGAATTTCACTCTGCATAAACACTTACTTTCTTGCGCGAACGGCCCATTCGCTCATAAGCAACAATCCCGTCAACAATGGCAAATAATGTATAATCTCGACCCATTCCAACATTATTCCCTGGATGAATCTTTGTCCCAAGCTGGCGAACCAGTATATTTCCGGCCCTTACCTTTTCTCCGCC